>CAMAUE010000073.1 GCA_945861245.1 Singulisphaera sp. GP187 | reverse complement strand
CCCCATGATCTCGATCGTCATCCCCGTATTCAATGAGCAGGACAGTCTCGTCGTGTTGCACGAGGAATTGACCCGCGTCGCGCTGTCGGCGAATCTCACTATAGAGATTCTGTTCGTCGACGACGGCTCGACCGACAGTTCGTGGAATGTCATCCGCGAATTGGCCGATCGATATCCCGATGTCCATGGCATCTGCTTTCGCCGCAATTTCGGCAAGGCCGCGGCGCTGTCGGCGGGCTTCTTGGCGGCACGCGGCGAAGTCATCCTCACGCTCGATGCGGACCTGCAGGACGACCCGGCCGAGATTCCGAATTTCCTGAACAAATTGAATGAAGGCTACGACGTCGTCAGCGGCTGGAAGGTCAAACGCCTCGACCCCTGGCACAAAACCTGGCCAAGCTTTGTCTTCAACGGCATGGTCAGCTGGCTGACCGGAGTCCGCCTACACGACCACAACTGCGGCATGAAGTGTTACCGCGCCGAGGTCTTCCGCGAAGTCCGCTTGTACGGCGAGCTACACCGATTCATCCCGGTCTTGGCTGCCGCGCGTGGATTCAAAGTCGCCGAGCTTGCCATCAATCATCGCGAACGCAAGTTCGGCTACTCCAAGTACGGCATTCGGCGGTTCGTCAAAGGCTTTCTCGACTTGCTCACGGTCAAGTTCCTCACCGGTTTCGATCAACGCCCGCAGCATCTGCTCGGCAGCATCGGTCTGTTCAGCTTTCTCGCCGGCAACCTCGGCATGTTCTACCTCGCGGTGACGTGGTGCCTTCGACTGTTCAACGAATCGTGGTTTCCCGAACTGCACAAACGCCCGCTGTTGACATACAGCGTCGCCGCCATGTTGATGGGCGCCCAGTTGATGGCGATCGGCTTCCTCGCGGAGCTGATTACCGCGTATCTCGCCAAGGATCAGGAAAGCTACAGCGTTAAGGAACGCACGCTCGGCACGCGGCAGGACGACAGCGAAAATGTGACGTGATGATGGAGTCTCACTATGAACGCCATAAATCCAACCACCGATTCCAACGCCCAACTTCGCCGCTGGATGTATCACCTCGTCATCGCAGCGGCGTTGGCGATGGCGTGCGGGCGCATAATGTCAGTACAGCGCGTTTACGAACCGGCGTTTCATCGCGATCTCGCCAAGCCCGGCGATCGCCGACCGCTGTGGCCGAGCGCTCGACCGACGCCGATGGCGACGTTTGGCTCCAACGACCGCTCACGCTTCGCCACGATTCGGGCCCTCGTCAACGACGGTACTTATGTGATCGGCAAGCGTGATGGGAACGTCGTGCGCGATTCCGTGATCGCCAACCTGTCGGCCAGCAATCCCTTTCAGACCGTCATGCTCGCGCAAACGGGCTACACGATTCGCACAACCAGCCAATCGGGGATTCTATTCGAGGACGGCTGGCAGACGATCGACGCCGTGCTCCATCCCGATACGCTCGAATTCTACTCGAGCAAACCGCCGCTCTTATCCACATTGCTCGCTGGGCTGTATTGGCTGTTGAAGCAACTGTTCGGCTGGGACATTGTGACGCAGCATGCGACAGTCGTGCGGGCGATGCTCGTGCTTGTCAACGCGCTGCCGTTCGCGGGCTACCTTTGGCTGTTGACACGCATCGCGGAGAAGTGGGGCAAGACCGACTGGGGCAAGCTCTACATTGTCGCTACCGGCGCGTTTGGCACGCTCGTCACGCCGTTCCTAATCACGCTCAACAATCACACGATCGGCGTCTTTTGCGTGATGCTGGCGTGGTATTCGACGCTGGAGATCTGGCGCATTACTTCCCGCGCAACGGGAGAGAATCGAACCCTTCACTACCTCGCCGCCGGCTTCTTCGGCTCGTTCGCGGTAACCTGCGAGCTGCCGGCGTTATCGTTGGCGACGGCGATATTCATACTGCTGCTCTGGTGGAACCCGGCACGAGCGATAGTGCTATTCCTGCCTGCCGCGTTTCTGCCTGCCGCCGGGTTCTTTGTGACGAACTACGCCGCGATCGGGATGTTGAAGCCGGCCTACGCGGAATTCAAAGGGCCTTGGTATCAGTACGAAGGCAGTCACTGGAAGATATTGCCCAAGGAGTTCAGCAAGAAAGGCATCGACTTCGCGAAGAACGTCGAGAGCCGAGCGGAGTATGGGATGCACGTGCTAATCGGGCATCACGGATTGTTCTCGTTGACGCCGATCTGGATTCTCGCGCTGATTGCGATGATCGCTGGCTCGTTGCAATTTGGCTCAATTTTCCGGCAGGCGTTATTCAAGGAAAGCACGGAGTTCCCGTGGTTCGTGCAACCGCTCGCACTCGCATTGACGATCGTCGTCGCCGGTTTCTACATCCGTGACGACAGCGCCAACTATGGCGGGTTCACGAACGGCCTGCGCTGGATGATGTGGCTCACGCCAATCTGGCTGACCTGCCTGATCCCACTCGCCGACCGCCTCGCGCAATCGTGCTGGCTGCGCTGGCTGGGCGTCATACTGCTGACGGTGTCAACATTCTCGGCGTGCTACCAGATGTGGAGCCCCTGGCGGCATCCATGGATATTCGACCTTATGATCGAACTGGGGTGGAAGGGGTATTGACGCAAACCCCATGATGAGCACAGCGATTGGTGGCCCGATCACTACCTTCGCTACGCTGGCTCGAGGCTTGCTCGAACCGCAGTGCGCATTCGATCCAGGCCGGTGCGGATGACCGTCAAGGCATCCTGCTTCCAGTATTCGCGGTTGAAGAGTTCGAGCGAAATCGCGCCGCGGAAGCCGCTCTCGCGCATGCCGCGCAATATGCGCGACAGAGGGGCGACACCCGAGCCGGGATAGACGCGGTGAGCATCGGTGATCTCGCCACGCGGTGGTTTGGGGGGGTAATCGTTCATATGAAACGTGTGCATGGCGGCGCCGTTCAGCACCCGCATGCCGTTGAACTCGGACGCACCCTTGTAGAGGTGATAAACATCGGCCAAGATGCACGCACGCGGATGCCCGCTTTCGACGGCGACCAGGGCCGTTTCTCCGAGCCGATTCAGCGAGCGGGAGTGGCCCCATAGCTCGACCTGCGGAATGACGCCGATCCCGACGCCGATCTCGAGCAAAGCCCGATAGCGCTCGGCTGCGCGGAGGAGATGGACCTCCACTTTCGTGGCGCCGAAGGGCGGGGCCGCGATGTGGCTGCCACCGATCTGCCGCACCATGTCCATGTCGCGCCGCGCACGCTCCAGGCCTTGCTTGCGTTGGCCATCGTCATCGACAATCCACTCGGCAAAACCGATCGCGCTTGGCACTCGCAGGCCGGCATCAGCGATGCGTCGGCCCAGGTCGCGGAGAGTGCCGCCTTTCTCGACATGGCGTTCCAGCTCATTGATCCACGGCTCAATCGCCTGGTAGCCTGCCTTGGCGGCCAAGCCAACCTCTTCCACTATGGAAAGGCCCTGGCCCCGAATAGTGCTGGTGTTCAAGCAATACGTGAACGGATCGGCTGCCGGTCGGCCCTCCTGTCCGGTCGCCGTGTCGGACGTGGCAAGTCCTGTCACGGCGGTGGCGGACATGGCCCCCAATATCTGGCGGCGCGAAAGATTGGCGGTCATGAATTGGCCCTCGGTGAGGTAACAGTCTGAAGCAGTTCGTAGGGTGCGTCAAGCGCCAGCGCCGACGCACCATGAGTCGCATTCATCTGGTGCGTCGGCGCTGGCGCTTGACGCACCCTACGGATTTCGCGAGTGTCTTATTTCTGGACGCGAGGCGTGTAGACAGTTCACGCGAACATCAGCCGACCCTTGGCCTTGGGGATTGGCCGACCGAGTCCGTTCGCTGTATCGATCCATTCCTGAATGACGACCTCCGCATTTGCCAACGCCTCGGAATAGGTCGCGCCGTCCGCCATGCAGCCTGGCAATTCGGAAACGACCGCGATGAATGACTCGTCAACGTCACTCCAGTGGAGAATGATCTCGTACTTAATCATGGTTGGGGTCTTTTTGCTGGTTTTTCGCCATCCGATGTCTGTTTCAATGCGGACTCGATCTTCTGCATCGTTGCGAGGTGTTTTTTCCGGCTGATAGCTGATAGCTAAAAGCTGACAGCTCTCCGCTCACCGATTCACCACAAAATCGTGACGGTTTAGCAGCGACCACATCACGTCCTGGTACGCTTCAAGGCGCGATGCGGATTGCCGAACGTGTTTCTGCGTACGCTCCAACTCGGCTTCCGTCGGGAATCGCGTTAGCGTCCAGAGATAGAGTTCCTCGATAACCTTGCGGTCGGCGGCGACCTTCGCTTCGATCGCCTGCACGCGGCCTTTTGGGTCGTGGATTTTGCCGAGCAGCTTCTCGTCGTTGAGCAGGTAAAGCGTTTGGCTCAACGATGCCGACCCGGAGCGTTCGCAATCGCAGTTTTGCACGCGGAGCGGACGGCCGAAGATTTGCAACACATAGGCATCATCGCCGCCGACGCGCGACAAGGCCAACTCCGCCGCCTTGATGTTGTCGCGCGGCGTGCCGAAGCGTTTCGCGAACTTGACGGGCGTATCGGTGGCCTGGGCGATTGCGTCAACCGCTTGCTCGGCGGTGAGGCGACGCAACAGGCGGTGCGAGAAGTTGCGTTCGTCCTTGGCGTTGGTCGCATTGGTTTGCCAATCGCGCTGATAGGCGTGCGTGTTGAGAATGCGCCGGTGGAGATGCCGCAGGTCGAACTGATGCTCGATGAAGTCGCGTGTCAGTTCGTCGAGGACTTCGGGATGCGACGGCGGATTCGCCGCCGCCTGCGAATCCGCCGGTTCGACAAAGCCGCGACCGAGGTAGTAGGCCCACATGCGATTGACGATTGCCCGCGCGAAGTACGGGTTGTCCTTGGCGGTCATCCACTTCCATAGTTCTTTGCGTGGATCGACATCGCCTTTGACGATGATGTCCGCCCCGCCGAGGATGCGTGCCGTCAGCGGCTGTTGGGTTTCGGGATCGAGCATCTGCTCGACGGGGGTCTCCTGCACGTGTACGCCGTTGAGGTTGACCTTCGCTGCTTTCAGCCTCGGATCAACGCCACCGAGATACGTGTGGGCGAAGTTCATGGAAAAGCCGAAGAAGTCAGCCTGCGACCAGCGGTCGTTGGGATGCTTGTGGCACTGGGCGCATTCCAGACGCACGCCGAGGAACGTGGTGGCAACGCGAAGGGCGACCTTCTTGCCGTCGATGATGCCTTTTTCTTGGCGATGGATCAGATTGCTGTGAAAGAAATCGAGCGAGTTGCGCGTGGCGTAGCCGACGTGCCATTGTTTCTTGCCGTCGAGCAACGGCAGCTTGGCCGCCTTATCTTTCATCTGCAGCTCTTTGAGCTTCTTCTTCTCTTCGACATCGCGTTTCTGGGCCGCGAGGATGTCCTGCGGTTCTCGGCCATCGGCGGCGGTGGCGCAGATGACGCCATGCGCGATCTTGTCCCAGCCCCAGTTGGCTTCGAGTTTGTTGCGGAACCAGTCGTGAAACTGATAGACGCCATCGCCAAGGAAGCGATCATCCGCGCCAGTCATGTCGCACAATCGTCCCGCCCAGACGGCGGCGTGTAGCGGATGTTGCAGCAGGCGGTCGATCGTCTTCGCGCGTTTGTCAGGCGATTTGTCGGCCTGTAACGCTCGCGCCTCGTCCGGCGTCGGCAGTTGACCGATCACGTCGAGAGTGACACGGCGCAGGAACGTCAAATCGTCGCACGTCGGCGATGGCACGATATTCATCTTCGCCATGCGCTCGAGCAATAACTTGTCCACGGCATCGCGTGGCGTCTCGGTCGGTGCCTTCACCGTGAGGTTCGGAGCATTCGGGACCATCACCGTGACGAACCCCACTTGGCCGGCGTAATGGGCGAGCACGCTGGTGTCGCCCGGCAATTTGCTCGTGACCGTGCCATCCACATCGACCTCGGCGGTGCTAGGATCGAGTGACTCGAACCGTGTGAATTTCGTGACGTCGTCTTCCGTGCCGTTGGAGAGTTTGGCGATCGCCCGCAGCTTCTTGGTTTCCTTCTGTAGCAACAGCGAGGCCGGCTCGATACGGAACGACACGATGCGAGTGTCCTTCGCCGGTTGGAAGCGGGCCCCGGACGCGATCCAGCGAACGAGCACGTCATACTGCCAGCTGCCTTTGCGAAGCCGAACGCCGCCCATGTGATCGACCTGGCCCGTGGGCTTCAGCAGCAGCAAGCTGCGTTCGGGATCTTGGGCATCAATGCGGCGATTTAGCGTGCCGCGGACGTTGAGGTAGTCCATGTCGGCGCTGCCAGCGAAGAGCGACAGGCGGAACCCGCCTTTGCCTGAGAACGAGCCATGGCAGTTACCGGCGCTACAGCCGAGTTGGTAGAGCATCGGCGACACATGCCGACCGAACGCGACGTCTTGTGCGCGAGCAGAACCGGTGACGATGATGCAAGAAACGAGAATGTAGGGAAGATATCGTCGCATAGAAGGTGACTCGTTAGGCCGGAGAAAACTGGGAACGTAAGCCCAAGGGTGAGGTGCTCCGAACCCTCCTTGGCACCAACTTAAGGAACGCCCATCGAAAAAACACAATTGAACCACAGAGGCACAGAAGACACAGAGAAAACACGGAGAATGGGAGAAAAACAAGGCACGCAGAATCGTGAGAATTTCAATTAACTATTCCGCGTATTTTCTCTGTGTCCTCTTTGCCTCTGTGGTTCAAATTTGATTGCCTGGCCTGAGTTCCTTAAGTTGGTGCCAATGGGGTGAGGTACTCCGAACCTCTGGGATAGTCCACGGCGATTCCAAGGGTTCGGAATACCTCACCCTTGGGCTTGCGAACCTCGATTTATTTGATCTTGACCAATTCGACTTCAAAGATGAGCGTGGCGTTGGGTGGGATGACTTTGCCGGCGCCGCGTTCACCGTAGCCGAGTTCGGGCGGAATGATGAGCTTGCGTTTGCCGCCTACTTTGATGCCGGCGACGCCTTCGTCCCAGCCCTTGATGACCATGCCGGCGCCGAGTCGGAATTCAAACGTCTCGTCGCGATCACGGCTTGAGTCGAACTTCTTGCCGTCAGTAAGTGTGCCGACGTAGTGGACAGCGACGGTGTCTCCCTTCTGAGCGACTTTGCCGTCGCCGATCTTGAGTTCGACATACTTGAGGCCTGATTTGGACGTGATGACCTCTTCCTTCTTTTTGTCGCCGCCGTCGGTGGTGTCGGTCATCCAGCCGATGAGGACGAGGGCGAGGAATAGAATCGCAGCAATTTTCATGTCGTTCCTTTAGTTGTAAGAGAGGCAGGTTGGAAAATTATTTGACACTGATGAGTTCAACATCGAAGGTAAGCTCGGCGAATGCTGGGATCGGGCCTTGGCCACGTGGTCCATAGGCGAGATTGTGAGGGATAATGAGTTTGCGGTGGCCGCCTTCTTTCATGCCGGCGACACCTTCGTCCCAGCCCTTGATGACGCTGCCGGCGCCAAGTTCAAAGGTGAAGGGTTTGTTGCGATCGACGCTCGAGTCGAATTTTTTGCCATCTTTGAGTTTGCCGGTGTAGTGAACGGTAACACTGTCGCCCGTGCTGGCTTCGCGACCGGTGCCGACTTTCAGATCGATATATTTGAGCCCGGATTCCGTGGTGATGGCGTTCGGGTCCGTCCCACCGCCGCTGCCGGTATCGGATAGCATGACAAACAGGATCACAGCAGCCAGCGGAATCGCCACGAGCGCGATAACCGCGACCTTCAGATTACTGCCGGCCTGCGCGGGTGTCGGTTGACTGGCTGGGGAGCTTGCGTGGGGGGTGGGGGCACTCATAGTATTCTCGATTTTAGGGTTTCCCCCTTAATTGTATTCAGGTTGCGGCACAGCGTTCGTAGTATTCCATGTGAGAGCTAAAGGATATCTCGATATGCTCCTCAACGTAGATTCGCCGGGCGTTTGCCGAGTGTTACGGTGATGTTAATGCGATTGTTGCCCCGCAGGATGTCAAGCGTGATCTCGGCACCCGGTGGGAGGTTGGCGATGAGTTGGCGGAAATGATGCATCGGCTCGAATCGGCTGATCACTTCCTTGTTGAGGCGCAGAACGATATCGCCGACCTTGAGTCCTGCTTTCTCTCCGGCTTCGCCCTGAAGGACTTCGCGGACGAGAACGCCACCGTTCTCGAGTTTGAGAGTTTTCGCACGTGGCCCGGGCAGGTCTTCCATGGCGATGCCTATGTAGCCGCGGGGAACCTCGCCGTGTTTGATGAGTTGCTCGGCGATCTTGCTGGCGGTGTTACTGGGAATGGCGAAACCGATGCCCTGGTTGCCGCCGTTGTCGGTGGCGATGGCGACGTTGATGCCAACGACCCGTCCCAGCTGATCGAACAACGGACCACCGCTGTTGCCTGGATTGATGGCGGCATCGGTCTGAATCAGTTCGACGAGATCGAGCATAGGTAACAAACGCCCCTTGGCGCTGATGATACCCTGAGTCACCGTCTGGCGCAGCCCGTGCGGACTGCCCATTGCCAAGGCCCAATCACCAACATGCACATCTTTATCGCTGTCGGCAAAGACCGCAGTGAAGCTGGCGTCTTCCTTGATCCCCGCCGGGAGATTGTCGGGCAGCGTGAGAATCGCGAGGTCGGTGCGCTCGTCTACCGAAATCGCATTCATGTTCAGGCCGATCGACTGACCGCTGGCGAATAATATGCGCAGCCGGTGCGCGCCTTTGACGACGTGATAGTTCGTCAGAATCACCCCCGGCTTGAGGACGATGCCCGAGCCGATGCCATGCTGGAGGTAACGACGATCGGTCTCCGGATCGTAGAACAGCATCTTCTTTCGGCCAGCGATTTCCTCGGGATGCAACGGTTCACGCAGATTCGCGACGTTGACGACGACCGGCGCGATCTTGCGTGCCACTTCGCGGAAGCCGAGGCCAACGAGATTCACCTTTTTGTCGAGCAGTTCCAGTCGTTCATCGGCGTGCTCCGCCTCCGCTTTGAGTTCGGCACGGCGCTTGAGCAAGGCTCCTTCGGCGTCGGCGTGTGCGTCCATCACTCGCCAGTGAAAGAGAAGGTAAGGCACAGCGTAGATGACAAGCAAGGCCATTGATGTCAGGAACACCGTGGGCAATACGTAATGCCATAGGCCATTGCCGTGCGATTCGGGCAATACTGCCGAGCGATCCATCGAATCGGTAGGCCCGTGCGGGTCAGGGGGTGCGGGCGATTCGGCAGGGGGAAACGGGACGATGGGCGGACGCACATGAATCCCGTCGGCGTAGGACGGCGAATCCAGTTCCATCCTCAGGATTATTGGTGGTTCGATCAGGATGGTATCGTTGTCACGATCATTCGGCAGTCGGTAATCATTCATGGTGGGTGCTCGCGGGTCAGTCGGGGACTCGTATGATTATACCCCATCCCGAGATTTTGTGGAACAATCTCCGATTTCATTTAGCCGCTCGTTTCTGGCGATCGCGGGCATGACGATGTCCACGCTCGCCAAAGGCGACCGGCTAAACCGATTGCAACGATTTTTTCGCGTCCTGTTTCTTTCATCACGTCCGTCGCTATAAATAGAACAACAATAGTCGCCTTTTGCGAATCACTCCAAGGAGCAAACTCATGACCTTTACAAAATTTGCCGTTCCTATCGCATTGATGGGATGTCTGGTAATCGCTGGCGTCAGTGCGAAGGATTTGCTATTTCCCAACATGACGCCCGATAAAGGCACGTGGGACAAGCCGCACGGTTCCCTCGGCGAAAAGGCGAAGACCACCTGGAGCACCACGACGATGGCCGCCGGCGTCGATGGCAAACCATTGCCTGGCAAAACGATCACGGTCGTTGGCGAGATTGTTGACGTTTCGTGCTATCTTCAACTTGGCAAGCATGGCACGAAGCATCGCGATTGCGGCCAAAAGTGCATTCGCAACGGCATGCCGGTCGGTCTGCTCCAAAAGGACGGCACGCTCTATCTCCTAATCGACGAAGAGCACGACCAACGCCGCGATGGCCTAACCGCGTTCCGTCAAGCTGCTGTGGACAACATGGCCTACATCATGGAAGTCAACGGCACGCTCTCCGAAGTCTCCGGCCAAAAGGCGATCTTCGTGCGCGGGTTCGTCAAGAAGTAACGTCACGATTTCATTTAGCCGCTCGCCTTCGGCGAGCGCGGACTTGACCAAGTCTGCGCTCGCAATGTCTTGGGTTGTTTCGGGGAGATTTTCATGCGTTTCAGTTCGATATCGCGCCCGGCCATCGCCTGGTGCGTGGTGATAGCATGTGCTTGCTTCTTGGCCGCGAATCTAATCGGTCAGGAAAAAGGCAAAGCCAAGGTCGCGAGCTCGCTGTTTCCCAAAGACGGCCCAACGATTCCGCTCGGGCTGGTTCCACTTACTTTCCCTGAAGATAACGCCTACTCTCCCGCCAAGGCCGAGTTGGGGTGGTTGCTCTATTACGATCCGCGTCTGTCTTCGGACGGTACAGTTTCGTGCGCAAGCTGCCATCATCCCAAGCATGCCTTCACCGATGGTAGCGCCGTTTCAACGGGAATCAAGGGCCAAAAAGGCGGACGCAGCGCCCCCACGGTCATCAATCGCGGCTATGGCGCTTTGCAATTTTGGGATGGCCGGGCCGCCACGCTTGAAGCACAGGCCGTAGGCCCCATCGCCAATTCCATCGAAATGACCAACGAGAAGGATCCCGCGAAAGCACATTCCACATGCTTGGATCGACTTCAAGCCAGCAAGGAATATCGCTTACGATTCAAGGCCGTCTTCGGGACCGAAGATTTCACGATCCAGCACGTGGGCCAGGCGATAGCCACGTTCGAGCGTTGCGTGATCTCAGGGAATTCGCCCTACGACCGCTTCAAAGCCGGCGATAAGAAGGCCCTCAGCGAATCACAGGAGCGCGGTATGAATATCTTTTTCTCGAACAATGCTCGCTGCGACAGCTGCCATGATGGCTCAGCGTTTACCACGAATCAATTCGCCAACGTCGGTATCGGCATGGATAAAGTCAGCCCCGATCTGGGGCGATTCAACGTCACCAAACGCGAGGAAGATAAGGGTGCCTTCAAGACGCCGGGCCTGCGAGACATCGCTCGCACCGGCCCCTACATGCATGACGGCAGCCTGAAAACGCTGGAGGACGTGGTAGAGCACTACAGCAAAGGCGGCATCAAGAACCAATGGCTGCACCAAGACGTGCGTCCGCTCAATCTTAAGCCGCAGGATAAAACCGATCTCGTCGCGTTTTTGCACGCCTTGAACGGCGAAGGCTGGCAGCAATTTGTCGCACCGAAGAACCTGCCGAAATAGAGGCGTTCGTGAATTTCGCTTGCGGCTTAGCGCTCGCAATATTCCATGCGATATCTAAGCGTTATTACCTATACGAAATTCTGCGTGTTGAAGTAATACTCCTGCTCCTCACCAATCGGCGGGTGCACATAGTGGCCAAGCGCATTCCCGGCCTCGCGGGATTCGGCAAACGTCGTGAAGGAAGCGGGTTTGTAGGGGTGATTCGGATTACGTTCGCAGGCGATCCACACCAAGTCGCTTGTTCGCACCCAGATCCCAACGTCCCCGATATCTTCATTGCCAAAGGAATGGACAGGAAAACAACCCACTTCGCGGGCTTTTTTCAAGTCTTCAATGAACCGCCGGGCAACGCCAGCGGCCTCGTCACGTGAGAATGAGCAGAATTGTGGATGCGATTCGGAGTCGCCGTCCCATCGCGCCGGCAGTAAGTCCCACTTCAACGCGAGCGGACGCACCACGACGAGCGTTCGGTCGCCCTGTGGCACGAGCACGCCGATTGCCGTCGGCCCCGCGAATTTTGCTTCAACACGTCGGAACATGGGATATGCACCTTCTTATTTCACCATCACCCGTTTGAGTTGTTGCACCAGATTCTTCATGACGAATCCATGCTCGGGACAGACCTGCACCGTCACGCCGTGCTTTTCCAGGCTCTCCCGCACGAGCGGTCCGACGGCGGCAACGATGGTTCTCGCGAAACCAGCCTGCAACTGCGCGGTTCGGTCCGCCTCCTTCGCCACCTCGAAGATGCGGTCAATCTGGGGCGAACTCGTGAACACGACTGCGTCTACCTTGCCAGCCTCCATCTCCGCAATGAGAAACAGCACACGCTCGGCATCGCTTGCCGGTGCGTAGATATACGGTAGGACATAGTGCGCCGTCACACCCGATTCATTCAGGAACTGTTCGAGTAACGGATTGCTGTCGCTGTAATGTTGTACGCCGAAGATCAGGCCGCCGATCGCTAAACTACGTAGGGTCGTAATCACGCCATCGGTGGTCGGCATCTGCGCGACAAGTTCCGCCTTAAGCCCATGTTCCTTGAGTGCTGTACCTGGCTTGGGGCCGCGAATGAGCATTCGCGATTTCGCCAACGCTGCGATAACGGAATCGCGCCGCCCATGGCGTTCTGCACAGGCGAGAAGTCGGCGAACGCCTTCGCCCGTGAAGAAGATAATCCAGTCAAATGTGCCAGCTTGCAAGAGATCGAGCCAGGCGAGCAGCGGTGCGTCATCGGGCGCGTCGAGGATGCTGAGCAGCGGAAATCGCAACGGCGTCGCACCTTCCTTGGCCAACATTGCCGCTAGTTCTTCGAGTTGTCGGCTTTCCGCAAGCGCGACCGTGCGACCGTCCAGGGGCAGCGTCATGGCTGGTTCTCCTTTTGCCGACGTCCCCACGAGCCGGAAGCGTCAGCGACGGACTGGATTGTGTTTTCAAAAATCTGTCGCTGACGCTTTCGGCTCGTGAGCAATGGTCTCATTTCTTTTTCAGTAACTGGAACTCGGTAATCGCCAGGCCTTCGCCGGTGTCCACCCAATCCAGTTGCACGCGATCGCCGACCTTTGCAGCTTTGACGGCTTCGAGCACTTTCGGAATCGGGCCTTTGACTTTCGGATCGTACATGACGCGGTAGGGGCGCGGGTTCTCCTCGCCGACAGCCTGGACCTCAATGATCTGATTCTTGCCATTGGGCGAAACTTTCGACGATTTAATCTCGCCGGTCAGCGTGCCCATGCGTTTCTTCTTGTCCTGCGCCTCGGCTTCCGTCAACGCACAGGCCGCGAATGCAACGAGCGCAAACGCAACGGGAACGATTCGTCGGAACATTGTAACACCTCCATAATGGAATTATGTTTAGCCGATCGCCTTTGGCGAGCGCGACAGATGTGCTAGGCAGTCCCTGTTCGCTCTCGCCAAAGGCGATCGGCTAAACGAAATCGGGATTGTTACTTCAACACTTTGACGGTCATGTTGCGAAAAGCGACCGGCCCGTGGTCGGCCTGAATCATCATCGGGCCTTCACGCATCTCTGCGTTTTTCCAGCGATCCCCGGTCGGCGTGAGCAACTCTTGCTTGTCGTGAATGATCTGGCCGTTGAGCACTGCCTTGGCGATCATGGCGTTCTTGATCTTCTTGCCGTCCTTGTCAAATTGCGGCGCGAGGAAAACGACATCAAGCGTCTGCCATTCGCCCGGGGCTTTGCAGGCGTTGACCTTGGGGGCGATGCCCTTATCGATGTGCGTATAGCGTGGGTTCAGGACCGCGCGCGGGTAGATGCCGCCGCAGTCTTCGCCGCTGACTTCTTTCTTGCCAAAACTGTCGAGAATCTGGATTTCGTAATGCCCATGAAATTTAATGCCCGAGTTCGAGCCTTTGGGAACGTTGAACTCGATGTGCAGTTCGACGTCGGCGAATTTCTGCTTGGAGAACAGGTTCGCGGCTCGGCCTTTGGGGCCGTTGTACCAAACACCTTTGCCGTCTTTGGGTAGGAGCTTCTTGATGTTCTTCGCATCGAGTTCGACACCGCCGACTTCCTTCCATTCGCCGTAAGGCGTTTTCCAGGCGGCGAGGTTGTAAGCAAGCATATCGACTGCGACGGGTTCGCCTGCATGAGTGACGAGGAAACAGGTGGAAAGAAAGGCCAAGGCCAAGACGAGTAGACGGTAGGTCATGCGTAGAGTCCTAAGTTATGAAATTTCGTCGTTCCCAGGCTCCTGCCTGGGAACGCAGTACCATCGAGGCTCTGCCTCGACCTTTCTTGACGATAGCATATCGGCGCGTTTTGCAAGGCAGAGCCTTGCGAGTCGTGCGTTCCCAGGCAGGAGCCTGGGAACGAGGAAAGCGTCGCTAATGGCTCGTGTTATTTTACGGTCCCTTTGCTGAAATCGGGCATCTTCCCCGCGGTGACTTCCTTTTCCCATTCGTCGAGCAATGGCCAACCGATGGCGCATGTGCCGAAGTCGGCCATGTATTGATACTGTGTCAGCCGGTCGATCGTCTTTTTCAGCGTGCGATTGTCTTTGCGGAACACCGGGCCGTGGCTGGGGAGCAGGAACTCAGCATTGTCTTTGCTGATGCGTTGCAAGGACTGAATGAAATCGGGCAGGTCCGATCCATGGTGGGCGTCGATGACGCCGACACAGCCGTCTTTGTAGATGTTGTCGCCGCTGAACAAGAGGTTGCCCATCTTAAAGCTGAGCTGCCCGGCGGTATGGCCAGGCGTATGCCAAACCTTCAGTTCCAGCGTGCCGACCTTGATTGTGTCGCCTTCGTTGAGCAGCAAATCGACCTTGCAGCACGGCATCGGGATCGAGAAATCCTGGGCCTTGATCGTGGCATAGGTCATTATTTCGTCGCCGGTTTCCAACGGCTTAACGGTCGATGGATGGGCTGCCACCTTGGTCTTGAGCATCTCGCGTGCATGAGCGATGCCCTGAATATGGTCGGCATCGGCATGAGTGGCGATGATCATTTTGCAATCGGAAAGGTTGAAGTCCATGCCGCGAATGAGGTCGATAATTTCGTCGGTGGTATCCAGGTAGCCGATGTCAATGAGCAAAAATTCGCTGCCGCCATCAATGAGATAGACATTTACGCCCAAGCGCCGGCCGGCCTGGTAGCTCATCTCGATCACCTGAGGAAACAGGTACTTCCGTTGTAACATAATATCGGCTGGCTCCAAGAAGAAGGAACAGGAACAGAGAATATGATACGCTCGGCGAGTGGCGAGTGAAGAGTGGTTAGTGGCTAGTGGCTAGTGAAAAAATATCACTGCGAACTTGTCGTTCTGTTTTCTTCACTAGCCACTAGCCACTAGCCACTAACCACTAAAATGTGGTAGATTAAACAACAAGGATTTCTCCCCGCGCACGAGTGGATGGTGTCGCCGATGGGCATTCAGGATCGTGACTACTACCGCGAAGGACCCAATGTCCTTAATACGCTCATGCCGACTGGCTTCGTGTGCCGGTGGTTGATCGCGATCAATATCGGCGTGTTTTTCTTGCAGCTTGTCGCCCGATCCACTCCCGCGCCACCGGAGGGATGGGTCAATGACTGGTTCATCCTAGATCCCGCTGCAGTTCAATCCGGCCAGGTCTGGCGATTTCTCTCCTATGCATTCCTCCATGACACCAACGGCATTTGGCATATCGTCTTCAACATGATATTCCTTTGGTGGTTCGGCAGCGATCTCGAACAGTTATACGGTCGTCGCGAATTCATAGCGATCTACCTCATAAGTGCTACGCTGGGCGGAGTTGCATTTGTTGCGTGGAGCATCATGCGTGACTCGTTAATCCCGTGTCTGGGCGCCTCCGGCGCGGTAACGACGCTGCTGGTGCTGTCTGCGTTGCATTTTCCCCGGCGAATCATCTATTTCTTTGGCATCGTACCGGTTCCGATTTGGCTCTTTGCCACGTTGAGCGTCGCAAAGGATGCGTTCGCCTGGGCATTCAATGTCGAATCGCAAACCGCCGTGGTCGTGCATCTCGCCGGTGCCGGCTTCGCGGTAGCTTATTTTCAATGGCAAGGTAACATCGTCGATCTGTTTTCGCGAGCGAAATGGCGGGATCAGCCGAAAGCACGGCCTCGCTTGAAACTGTATAACCCCGAACCTCAGTTCCAGGAACCGGTCGGCGTTGCAGTCAAATCCAGCTCCCAGGCCGTCGCCGACGAACACCTCGAAGCGAAACTCGACGCCGTGCTGGAGAAGATCGCCAGCACGGGCAAAGACAGCCTGACGGCGCATGAGGAAGAAATCCTTCGCCAAGCAGCGGCAATGTACAAACGCCGGCGCGGATAAGTGGCCCACATCGGCGATCACTGGCCTTCCGCTTTGGCGAGATCGATTTGGATCGTTTCATTCCCCGTGATCTCGCGAATAATCCTGGATACTTCCGGGCTGAAGCGACGGTTCATCGCTTCAACCTCCGGCGGCATGTTCATCACCATTTGATCGATGGAAATACGATACTTTCCCACCGGAATCCCGTCCTCGGCACGCCCCACGACGACAAAGGAACCGTCCTCACGATTGACATCGGCGATGAACGTGTCGAATGGCTGGCCCTCTTCAACGATGGGGATGAACTTGACGGTCAGTGAACCATTATGTTTCGAGACGAAGGGGGTGCCGTTGAAGAGTAGATTGCCTTTTACTTTTGCCGTCGCCAACTTTGACCCTGTTGAGCATGCAGGCAAGCTGGCGATGAGGCAAACGGAAAATAGAAGAATGAGAAATCGCAAAGGAACTCTCCTTGTAAGGGCCCAATATCGCCAATGGAGTACGACTCTCCGCATCGAATTCACATCAACCGACTAGGGATAGAAAGGTCCGCCTCTTGCAGTTACCAAGACGACATCGCTATTCTACACGCGGGTAGGAATGTCAGGGCCACACGCTGTCAGTTTGTGGCCACGACATTCTCACCCTTGCGGGAACTAGTGCTTTGTCAACGCTAAGATATCGGGTACGAGCCGGAAGCGTAAGCGACGGATAGTTATGCCAGTCCGTCGCTTACGCTTCCGGCTCGTAAACCAAACATTCTACATTTAAGCTGTGACAGGCCACCAGTTTCGTAAGTCAGGCATTTCAGTCTGCCGTAGCTTCCCCATGATCGTCAAAATACGTCTGGCCGAAAAGCCTGGCGTACGAGTGAACGCTGTAAAATCAATAGGATTCGCCATCAGTAGTATTGCCATCGTCTCGGCCATTGATGGCTTGCCAGACGGATTGCAGAATCGTCGGCAGGATGCTGCGAACCGTGCCGTCGCAGAAAGCGGCATTGACGCGCTGCCCAGTGTGACTGCTGCGTGCTTGGGCCTGCCAGTTGGGCCAATTGTTCGGCAGGTTGTCGTTGGAACATCCCATGCGGAGTATGCCCAGACCGGAGTTCCCGACACCCGCCGCGATGCGGACTTGATTGCAATCTTCGATGTCGTCGGAATATTCGTTCGTGTCGTTGGGGATTGTGGCATCACCGACGGAAAGGGCGGCGGTCACGCTCGACCCCGCCAACCCCATCGCCCAGGTGCCTCGGCGATCTTTGTGGTTCAAGCCGACGCGCACTTCGTTGAAAATGACCGTGTTCGATGTGCCGTCCGCGATGTCGCTGCCGAGTCTTGCGCCCCAGTTGATGCCGAAGGGGCCGCCGAGTCCCGCGCCAGAGGCTCCGAATGGGCTGTTGGACGATCCTCCGTTAAGGGTGAAGTTGAACCATCCGCCGCCGGCGTTGGCGGCGTAGTTGCCCCGTGCCCAATCCCCGCCTTGCAGGGAGAACGGCGTCGCACGGCTACTCGCGTCCGCCGGGCAGTTCATCACGGCCAAGGTTACCGTACGAATACTTCGCCAACCTTGATTGGTGCCGACGCTCGTCATGTAGCTGTCGACGGGAGCCGACAAATACAGCGGCGTCTGATCGAGATACGGAAGTATCAGCACGGCCCAGTTCGGACCAAAGTCCGGTTTGCCGGCCTCCAGCGTGGATCGATACGCGCTGGCCAAATATTGCGAACCCGGTGACGTCGGCGAGGCAATCTGCACCGCCGCTGGCAGACGCTTCCAGGCGTCGTGGTACGCTTGCGCGCCAATTCCCAACTGTTTCAAATTGTTCAAGCACTGCGTATTCGCCGCTGCTTCACGGACTTTCTGCACGGCCGGCACCAGAAGGGCAATCAATATCGCAATGATCGCGATGACAACCAGAAGCTCGATCAACGTAAACGCTCGCCTACGCGGAAAACAGATGCGAGTCATGGCTACCTCGTAAGTAATAAACGGACAGGAATATACACGTAGTATACCAATGACGCCAACAGCCACAACATAAAAAAGAATTCGTCCGACACGCGGGGCGCATGGTGATGATTTGCCACGGCGCCGCTCACCAAACCTCATGAATTCCGAACGCGATTCCCTGCAGCGGCCTACAATACACCGAACGGAGGTGACGCATGTCCTCAGTTCCGAAGATATTGTTGACGTCGCAAGAGTACCTGTCTCGTGAGCGGAAAGCCGCGTTCAAGAGCGAGTTCTATCGCGGCGAGATGTTCGCGATGGCCGGCGCGAGTTGGGAGCATACGTCCGTCAAGGACAACATTGCCCGGCACGCCGGTAACCAACTCGACGACGGCCCATGCCGTGTCTTGACTAGCGACCTGCGCGTCAAGGTCGATGCGACGGGGTTGTACACGTATCCCGATATCGTCATCGTTAGCGATGAGCCGCTATTCGAGGATAACATGTTCGATACGTTGCTGAACCCGCTGGCCCTCATGGAGGTGTTGTCAGATTCCACCGAAAGATACGACCGCGGCACGAAGGCGGGGCATTATCGTCGAATACCGTCGCTGAAGGAGTACATCCTGATCGCCCAGGACGAACCGCTCGTCGAACGCTACGTCCGCCAACCCGACGACAGCTGGCTGCTGACCGAATTCCGCGGCCTGACGCAGACGCTCACGTTGGCGAGCGCACCTGCGACGATCAAACTCGCGGACATCTATCGCGGCGTGGTGTTTGCGGGGGAATGCGAGCCGGTAGCTCGTTCGCTCACGAATATACCAACCGTAAATAAGTGATCGAAAGGCATGAGCCGGAGTGGTATATGTCGCGAACCTCCGCATATCTATGGCTCGGCCTGATCGGCGTTGTCGGATGTTGCATACTCCTACCATCGCCCAACAATCGTGGTTTGGTTGAAGCGACGCTTTTCTCGGGCTGGTTTGTTCGCCTCCGCGAATTGGTGACCGAGCATGACGCCGATTGGTTCCTGATCGCCGCCGTGATTGGCGTGATCGCAGTAACGACCACTGCGGTGCATGGCATCGGCGTTCGGTGTCGCGGGCCGAACGGATGGAACCGGAAACGCTCGCTCGCAATCGCCGGTTTGCTATCGCTGATCACGTTCGCCGGAATCGCGGCGGTGAATCTCACGCACAACGCTGCAATTCTATTCGACCTTCCCCATTGGCAAATCGATCACAGTGCGGCTCGCACACGGAAATTAAACAACATGAAACAGATCGGCCTGGGTTTGTTCGGCCATCACGACGCCGAGAAACAATTTCCACCCGGCGGCACGTTCGACAGCGACGGTCGTCGGCTCCATGGCTGGCAAACGATGATTCTGCGATATATCGATCAGGTGCCGCTCTATCAGCAGATCGATCTGAGTGAGTCGTGGGCGTCGCCTCGCCATCGCCAGGCATTCGCAACGCCCGTGGCGATCTATGGTCATCCGCTTGCCGACGAACACAACGCCGAGGGTTACGCGCTGACGAGTTACACGGGCAACATCCACGTGCTGGGCGGTAAACCGACAACGCTGGCTGCGATTACAGATGGCACCGCGAACACGATTCTACTCGGCGAGGTCGCGCACAATCTGAAACCGTGGGGCATGCCTATGAACAGCCGTGATCCGTCGCTCGGCTTGAAGCACCCCGAAGGATTCGGCGGAAAAAAGGGAGGCGGAGTTGCGTTTGCGATGGCGGATGGTTCGGTGCGATGGTTGGCAAGAGACACCGATCCGGAGATACTCAAAGCCTTGGCGACTCCAAACGGCGGCGAAGGGGCGAAGGCGCATGAGATTCCGGATTGACGCAACGCCGCGCATATAGCCCGCGATAAATCGCGAGTTATTTGTGCTACTCTCACCCGAACCACACCGGCATCTCGCCCGCTTTTGGCAGCTTCACGACGCTCACGCTGCTGACCTTGTCATGGGCGCGGACCTCTTGCAGGGCGGCTTCGGGCGGGTAGCTGTCGAGGTTGAGCACCGCGATCGCCTCGCCGCCGGGTTGAACGCGGCCGACCGTCATCTGCGCGATGTTGACGTTGTGCTTGCCGAAGATCGTGCCGATGAAGCCGATCAAGCCGGGCACATCACGATGCGTGAAGAGCAGCATGATGCCGTCCATATAGGCATCGAGGTGATATTGGCCAAGCTGCACGAGGCGGAGGAACTGGTTCCCGAACAGCGTGCCCGATGCGGTGTAGGATTTCTTGTCGGTGGTGACCTCGGTCTGAATGAGCGTGCTGAAATCGCCGCGATGGGAGACGCTTTGCTGAATGATCTCGATGCCACGTTCACGAGCGATGAGTTCGGCGTTGACGATATTGACGTTCTGGGCGAGATGCGATTCGAGCAAGCCTGCCGCGAAGGCGCCGGTGATGAGCTTGGTGCTGCGGCGAGATACATCGCCACGGTAGGTGAGCTGAGCGCGTTTGATCGAGCCTTGCGCCATCTGCGCTTGCAACAGCCCTAACCGACGGGCCATGTCAACGTACAGGCGAACCTCTTCAAGCTCGGCCCGATCGACGGCGGCCATGTTGACGGCGAACTGCACCGCGCCTTTCGTGAGATAGTCGATCAGCAACTGCGCGGCTTCGAGTGCGACGCTTTCCTGCGCCTCCGTGGTTGACGCGCCAAGATGTGGCGTGACGACGACGTTCGCCAGCTTCAGCAGTGGATGGTCCGCGGGCGGCGGTTCCTGCACGAACACGTCCAACGCCGCCCCGGCGATGTGGCCCGATTTCAACGCCTCGACGAGCGCCTCCTCGTTGATGATCCCACCGCGTGCGCAGTTCAGGACGCGCGAGCCTTTCTTCATCATCGCAAGCTGAGCGGCGCCGATCAAGTCCGTCGTCTCCGGCGACAACGGCGTGTGCACCGTCAGGAAATCGATCTTCGGCAGCATGCTCGCCAGGTCTGGCGCCGTCTCGATACCCATCTTCCCAGCGAAGTCCGGCGAGAAGAACGGATCGAAGCCGATGATCTTCATGTCCAGCCCAGCCGCTCGCCGCGCGACCTCACGACCGATTCGGCCCAGTCCGACGACGCCCAGCGTCTTGCCCGCGAGTTGCGTGCCGACGAATTTCGAGCGTTCCCATTTGCCCTGCTTCATGCTGGCGTCGCCAGCGGCAGTGTGGCGGGCGAGCGTCATCATCAGCGTGATCGTCTGCTCGGCCGTGCTGATCGTGTTGCCGCCCGGCGTGTTCATGACGACGATGCCCTTGCGTGTCGCCGCTGAGATGTCGATGTTGTCCACGCCGACGCCCGCCCGGACGATAGCCCGCAGCTTGCCCGGATTTTCCAGCAGCGCCGCTGTCACCTTCGTTTCGCTGCGAACGATCATGCCATCGGCTGCTTGCAGAGCTTCGACGAGAGCCGCGTCCTTGAGCCCGGGGCGGTTGTCGATATCCAGACCCGAAGCCTTGAGCAACTCGACCCCACCGGCGCCGAGCTTATCGCTGAGAAAAATACGTGGCATGCTGAACTCCTTTTGTTGGGCGAGACCGCGGCTTACGGTTTAGCTATCATGTGTGATGTTCCGATCGCTAAGCTGCAAGCCGAATAACCGAATATACAATTGTTTTACCCCATGGCAACGCGTATCGGCAAGGCTTTCGGTTTCGCCTTTCGATTGATACGATAAACCTTCTCTCACCACTCACCGCTACTAATGATCATGCAAATAATAGCTTCCCGATTTCGTTTTGCCGCTTGCGGCTTAGCGCTCACGTGGCGCCTTGCGAGCGCTAAGCCGCAAGCGGTGGAATCGGGTAGTTATTGTTTCGGTTTTGCCTAAGGAGATGGTGGTCTGCTCCTTCCAATCGAACAAGTGGAAGGAGCCAGGCCAATGGAATAGCGTTTCCAAAGCGACAGTGCGTGGCAAGCCCTACAGGGATTTTCAAGCGTTGTTTATGACGCATGAAGATAGCAAAAAGGGCGAGGTCAGGATCACCTGCGAACGCGGGCCGCGTATAGTACAACAACGTGCAGCACTGGGAGGGCCACGCACAGCCAGCGAATGGGCTCCGCTTCGCTCGTCAGGAAGGCGGCGACCATCGACCCGATTGCAACCACCGGGAACAGCAACAGCAGCGTGTATACGCGCCGCGCCGGCCCGGGTGGAGTGTATTCCGTCACGCCAAACAGCATTGGAAACAGCGCCCAGACTGGCAGGGCCAAGCCAAGCACCAGCCCGAGGATGACGGACTCGGCAATCAACAGCCAGGTTGGGACCATCCGTACGCCTTTCATTTTCATTACATGGGGTACATGCCCTGCATATTCAGTCCGTACATCTGTGTATAAGCTCCGCCGAGATCGACGAGACCGTTCAGACAGGCCTCAGCCGCCGTGACCACAGCCCGGCCGAAGCGATCGAGCAGGTTGCGCAGAAACGCTCCCGTAACATCTGCCGCATTCCTCACCTTAAGTCCGAGGGCACTGGCTGCCGACGTGATCCACTCTAAAACCATTCCGCCGAGTTTGCCGAGCCCCTGCACGCCCATATAGAGCAAGCGGGCAATCAGGTCCAAGGGGGTTACCACAAACATGATCACGGCGCCGCCAAGTAATTTCAGGATAGATTTGAGGACCTTCATCAACACCCAGATAATCGCCCCACCGGCTAATTTTGCTGCCCCCGAAAAACCTCCTCTCTCCCACGCGTTCTTCATCATCCGGTCCTCAAAAGAGGGCAGGTGTTTCATGCCGCGCACTTGGTCCCAGGACTTTCCTTTCATCCTGGTAGCATACCTACTCATACTGTGGTTCTCCATGTCTGCCGATTGGATGGGAGACGAGATCGTCAGGCAGTTCCGTTCGTTATCGTTGCCGAGGACGTGGAGAAACGGAAACATGGGGATCATTGTGATCGGGTCGAGCTGATGGCTGACCCTGTAGATATTTGAAGTTCCCAGTTTTTTCTCGAGAGCATCGGGGAAACCCAGGTAAGTGCCGACTCGAGGAGCGCCGAAGGTGTACAAATGAACCGTCTTGTCCGGATATTTGGATTTGAGGTAATAGGACGCCAAATTCACGATCGCCCCGCCCAGGCTGTGGCCGGCGCAATGGATGTGTTGAGCATTTTCCAACACACTATGCCCTCCATCCAGGTGTTCCTTGATGGAATTGAACGTAATGGAGAACCCGCGGTGAACCAGGCCGGCGTCCATGAACGATGAGGTAGGCGCGACATAAATGTCCGTGAGTAGGTCGGCGGCCCCCATCTCTGGTCGGGTACCCCTCGCGGCCACTATGACATGTCTCTGGCGATTATAAGTAAAATTGACGATGTAACCTATCCCAGAGCGGACATTGATCCCCGTGACCCCCGTGAAGCCCGCCCCGCGGCTGATTTTGATGCCGGCTCCGCGCAGAGAGTATTCGCCGGAACCGGCAACTTGCTCGCGGATGATGCGACTGTTTTCCAGACCGGGTGTTAAACTGCCGGTTTTGTAGGCGGTCCATCCTTGGAGGACATAATAGGCATTGAAGGCCGACAGGCTGGCTTCGGTAGGGGTTAGAGCACCGGTGGAGTCAGGCATGGGAATTTCCTTTTTTCTCGTTGTCCTGATCTGGTTGTCCGCGCTGCCACGAGATAAATTCGGGGAGCACAGCTTTCATTCGATCTGGCTATTAGACAACTATCCTTTTGGCAGTCAAGTGCCGGTTTTTTTTGTTGGATGATTGTCACATAATCTGCAATTCCCGCTGCTCCAGCAGGCTCATATCGGCATCGTCCGCGAAAAAGGTACGGGGCTACGAGACGTGGATGTTCGCGGATCGCTGCTTGCTCAGCGCCATGTAGGGCAGGAGGCGTTGGAAGAAGTCGAGCATCGTGGCAGCGATTGCTTCGTTTTCGAGTTTGCCAAGGGCTTGGGCAATGGCCTCAAACGTGGACATGCGGTCGGGGTAGGCGTTGCGGCGCAGGCAGGCGAGGCCGAGGCTGGGACCGTCGAGGCGGACAGGTTGGGCGCGAGCGAGCATTGGCAGGCGGCGCATCATGTTTTTCGCTTGCATCCAGTTGCCATCGGGCACGAGTAACGTCAGCGGGCGAGGCAATGTGGCGAGGAACTCGGCGGTCAACGGCAGCGCCCCACGGCCGGGATAGAGCGCGAGCGTGGCGCGCGGGTCGGTGTCGATGCCATTGCTATTGACGGTTAGATGCGGCAAGCCGTGTATGCGAACTTCGCCGGTTTTGGTCGCTAATCGCGCGAGGTAGCCGGTGTTGCTGGAACGCCGCCATTCCTTGGCGTGAATGATGACGATGAGGCGCGTGGCAATGTCGAGGCGCGGCGCATTGGCACAGACACAATCCGCAAGCCGAAGCCGGCAGGTCCTGCAGCATTGCACGGGCGAGGTGTAACTTGGGAGCATGCGGGACCTTTATCTTGTTAACCGGACGCGGAAGCGACGGTGGAGCGCTCCGTCGCTTGCGTGTCCTGCCAACGATCTTTTTTACCAATATACAATTGTTTGGTGATATCCCCAGAATTCTGTTGCATATTGTTGTGGATTGGGTAGAGTGGCACTGTAAGAACCTACCGCTGATGGTGCGCAATTTTCGATTTGCGTTGTGCGATCTACGAGGGTGGACGAGCCATGCAATCATCTGAGACCTGCCGAGGCCCGGTTGGGCTGACCCGACGCAACATGCTGCAAATTGGGGCGATCGGGGCCTTCAATCTGGCGTTGCCCCAACTATTGGCGGCGAGCGAGCGCGGCGGCCTGGGCGGAATCACGCCGCGGGCCGATTCGTGCATCCTTGTGTTTCTGAATGGCGGCCCGAGCCACCTCGATATGTGGGACATGAAGCCCGAACTGCCGCAAGAGATGCGCAGCGAGTTTCAACCGATCGCGACAACCGTGCCCGGCGTGCAGGTCTGCGACCACCTGCCCAGGCTGTCGCATCTCATGAATCATGTCGCCCTGGTGCGATCGGTCCACCACGATCAGGTCGCGCATGCACCGGCAGTCTACACCGCGCTCACGGGCATTCGCAGCAATATTCGCGCGGGCATCGTCGGCGCGAAGCCGACCGATCATCCCGCCATTGGCTCGGTCGTCGGCTGCTACCGTCCGTCGGCGTCGCAGGTCACGCCCTATGTGATGATGCCGTACCTGACGCAAGAAGGCGCGGGTGGTCCGTTACAACCGGGTTTCATGGGCGGCATGCTGGGCCGCACGCATGATCCGTTTGTCGTGCTTCAAGGCGGGCCGCGACCGGATAGCTTCAACATGCCCGCCCTCGCCACCGGCGCGGACATGCAGGCGAGCCGAGTACTTGGTCGCCGTCAGCTGCTGCTCGGCATGAATCAAAATGGCACACCGATTCCGCCTGGCCAATCGAACGAGATGGAACGTTTGCAAGCGCGAGCGTGCGATCTGCTCACCTCATCCGCGGCACAGCGTGCCTTCCAACTCGATCACGAACCGATGCGTGTCCGCGACGCATATGGCCGCAACATCTATGGCCAAAGCATGCTGCTCGCGCGGCGGCTCGTCGAGGCAGGCACTCGCCTGACATGTATCTCGTGGGCGCCGAATGCGAACGCGACCTGGGATACGCACGGCGGCAACTTCACGAAGCTGCGCAACGAACTGCTGCCGCCGTTTGATCTTGGTATCTCAAGCTTGCTCAGCGACCTCGTCGATCGCGGGCTTTTGGAGCGGACGCTGGTCGTCGTCATGGGCGAGATCGGCCGAACGCCGCGGATCAATGCTGGCGCTGGCCGTGATCACTGGGAGCACTGCTACACTGTGATGTTCGCCGGCGGCGGCGTTCGTCCAGGCTACGTCCATGGCGCGAGCGATCGTCGCGGCGCGTATCCAAGCAACGCTCCGGTGACGGCGAGCGACATCGTGGCCACGATCTATCACAGCCTTGGAATCCCAGCTGACCTGGAGATTCGCGACCGCCTAGATCGCCCGAATTTCCTCGTGCCCGAAGGCACGCCGATACGGGATGTGTTTGCGTGAACGGTTTAGCCGCTCGCCTTTGGCGAGCGCGGGCGAGATGATTGCGAAAAGCGTCGCGCCCGCCAAAGGCGAGCGGCTAAACAATGACCCTCCGAAAGGAAAATCTATGCTCACGATAAATTCCGGCGATCACCACTCACGCCGAGCGTTTCTCAAAATCGGCGCTCTGGGGATGGGCGGGCTGACGCTTTCGCAACTTCTCGCCGCGAGCAGTTCGGCGGCGGAGTCGCGGCGGGTGGTCACGGGCAAATCGGTCATCTTCCTGCATATGCACGGCGGCCCTAGCCAATTCGAGACGTTCGATCCAAAAATGACCGCTCCCGTCGGCATTCGCAGCGTCACCGGCGAAACGCAGACGAGCGTGCCAGGCGTGACATTTGGTGCCACGTTTCCCAAGCTCGCGCGGTTGGCGGACAAGCTCTCCGTCGTTCGCTCCTACGTGCCGGCTTACGATCATAGCGCCAGCCCAATCATCAATCGCGAAACGCAGAATGCCAACGTCGGCTCGTATTACGGGCGCGTTGTCGGGCTGAACCATCCGACGACCGGAATTCCGACCAATATGCTGCTCACGCCGCAGGCTGTATTCTCCGACGCTTTGCCGCTCGCCGGACCCGGCGCCAACACGTTTGGCCAAACGGGATCGCTTGGCAACGCGTATGCTCCAGTCATGCCGGGCGCAGGCGGCAACATGCTGCGGAACATGCAACTCACCGTGCCCCGTGAACGCCTCGACGACCGCCGAACCGTCCTCGCCGGGCTAGATAGTCTTCGCCGAGAGATGGACAACACCGGCACGATGGAGACTATGGACCGCTATCGCGATCAGGCCTTCGACGTCATCATGCGTGGCGTCGGGCGGGCCTTCGATCTGTCGCAGGAAGACCCGCGCGTCGTCGCCAGCTATGACACCGCGCCGCTGCTCAACGTCGAGATGATTCGGCGAAACCTGGGCAACTATCGGCTCTACATCGATCATGCTCGCTCGATTGGCAAGCAACTTCTGCTCGCTCGCCGCTTGTGCGAAGCGGGCTGCGGCTTTGTCACAGTCGTCACGAACTTCGTGTGGGACATGCACGCCGACGGCAATAACGCGCCGCCGTCCGAAGCGTTGCCGTATGTCGGCAATCCGTTCGATCATGCGGTGTCGGCCTTCATTCAGGACCTCGAATCGCGTGGCCTGAGCGACGACATTCTCCTCGTCTGTTGCGGCGAAATGGGCCGAACGCCGCGCGTCAACCAAGGCGGCGGTAGAGACCATTGGCCATCGCTTGGACCGTTGCTGCTTTCGGGCGGCGGATTGCGGATGGGCCAGGTCGTCGGCCGCTCTGAGGCGGACGGCGGTCGCCCCGCGTCCGATCCCGTGACGCTGCAAAATCTCTACGCCACGATCATGAACACGCTGTTCGACGTTGGCCAGGTCCGGCTGATGCGAGGCCTGGGCAGCGACGTCATCCGCATGATTACCGACGGGCAACCGATCGCGCAACTCATGGCGTGACGGTGAATAATGCTTTTCCGCTTGCGGCTTAGCGCTCGCCAACACGCTGGGTAGAAACGTGACCAATTTCGTAGGGTGAGTTCATGGTTCGTCGGAGCAGGCGCTTGACGCACCCTACAATCTTTGTCTTAAGAAGACACCACGATGACGCACCTTATCAAACTCCTCACGGCCGTGATGTTCGGCCTGGCAATCGGCACCGTACGCGCGGATGAGCCTGCCCCGCTGCCCGTTGAGCAAGTCGAAAAGCTGCACCAGGTCATCAAGCCGCAGCGAGGCGAAGCGCGATGGATGGAGGTCGATTGGCATCCCAATATCTGGGAAGCCCGGCAGAAGGCGGCACGCGAAGGCAAGCCGATGTTCATCTGGGCGGGTAGCGGTGGGGCGCCGGCGGCGGGCTGCTGAACCGCAGGTCGCGGAGGCCGGGCGGCTTCCAACTGGACCGATGCAAACATCAGCTTCATCCGCGAGCACTTCGTCGCCGTGGCCGTGCCGACCTGGGTTCTGCGAGCGAAGAATCCCGAAGGCGAATTTCTACGCGGTTGCGGCTGCCAATGGGTTACTTCGAGCGGATACATGGGGTTCATCCGAAAAACGCGTATTCTGTAATTGAAAAAGTGGACATGCTTTCATTTCATGGGGTTATCACAACAAACCATGAGGAGATCGCATGTCCACCATCCTACTCTATCGACGCTTCGGTATCTTCGGCTACAACTTCGTCAAAC
>CAMAUE010000072.1 GCA_945861245.1 Singulisphaera sp. GP187 | reverse complement strand
GCTGGCTCCGACGCTTCGCCATCACTCTCCTGAAGCGTCATCCCAAGAAAGACAGTCTCCGCGGCAAAATGGTTTCATGCATGGCCAGCACCGCGTTTCTCACGGAAGTCCTATCGCTGACACAAGTTTGATATGCGCTGGCCGTGCAGAACGAACCTGGCCGTCTATTGCAATAATTCGTTCGACACCATGGTTCTCGCACGCCATGCCGAGAAGATTATGAAACAAACCAACATCACAACACAGTGGTATATCCATGACAGCTGCTTCGACTGGTCCATTCGCAAGGCACGTTGGTCGGACCTGGTCTTGTCCTATCTCGATGATCCCGTTGCAAAACATGTGATGGACGCCCTATGGGCCGCGGAAAAGCCTCTGACCTATGCTGAGATTTTCGCCAAGTTTGACAATGTCGATCCCGTTATCGTCCGCCAGGCGGTGCGATGGTTGCGCAGTTGTTTGCCGCTCTTTGAGGATCTGGAGCCGGAAACGGGAAGTATCATCGTCGGCCTACTTCCGGATGCTCGGCACGATCGAGCGAGGCTAATTCTCGCCTCCACCGATTTTGAATTGAAGCCAAGTAGCGTGACGGTTGAGCAGATTCCGACCGCCGGCCTGTGGATCGATGACCTGCGTGAGCTTTTGCTCGAAATCGCCAACGAACCACCCAAATTGAAGGTCAATGGCTCACCCTACAAAAAAGACGAGGACCGCCTACTCGGCGTTCTGCCGGTTTGCCCTTTCGCGTTAGAAACGCACTCGCGGTCTCTCGAAAGTCGTTTGTCGTCAACGATCGAGCTTGCCCGAGAGCTGAAATTTTGCGACACGATTGACGATAGCACTTCTAAGCGGTTGGCGCTCGTCAAGCGCGGTGAAGAATGGATGGGCGGGTCGCCGGCCGAGGCTTACCTCACGCTTTTCAATCAATTTGAGGTGAAGCCGAACAAGATAGATCGATCCCCTTACGGCTCCTACGGAAATCCCGAAGAGGCCTTCTTCGGTTGCGACGTGCGCGTCGCTCCTCGAAAGGAATCGCGTTTGTCTCGCTCCTTTTTTCCGGATACGAAGGATATGATCCAGCTGCAGCCGTTCGTGTGGGAATTCTTCGCGCAACTGACGCCCGATGCCTTCTATGCCCTGGAAACTTTACAGCGAAAATTCTTCCTTCTTAAATCCTGCCCCTTGCTCGCGGGCTTGGCGATCGGCGACATCGAATTCTATTTCAGGCACGTCAATTTCCAGGACGTCGAAGGCGAACTCCCCGCACGCGCTGCCGACTTCTTCATCACCCATCTCATCAACCGCTTGCTCGCGTTTGGCTGCGTCAAAGTCGGCGTGGATAAGGAAGGCAAGCTCCACTTCGCTCGAACTATGTTGCTCGACGCCTACTATGGCAAGCACACGCTCACCGATCAAGATCTGCACGACCCGAACATGGGCACGACGGTCGTCGTGCAGTCCGATTTCAGCATCATCGTCGTCATCGGCATGAACCCCGGGCCGGTCGCCCAACTCGCGACGTTCTGCGAGCGCGTTCGCGGCAGCCTGGCCGACGGCTCCGTCACCCTGCGCATTACGCGCGATTCCGTCGTCAAAGCCGTGCAGCACGGCACCAAACCCGAAGCGATTCTCGAACGGCTCAAGAAACTCTCCAGCAAGCCCATCCCCAAGAACGTCGAGCATGAAGTCAACGAATGGGGGCAACTGGATTCGCGCCGTCGCCGTCGCACTTCTGCTGGTAATCCAATGTCCTGATCGCGCCGCCGCCGATCGCGTCATGTCTTCGCTACGTCAAAAAGCCAAACGGCTCAGCGAGAAAGCGATCGCGCTCGATGTCGATTCGCTCAGCACCAAGCAGATAACTGACCTGAAGAAACAGGGCGTTATCATAAAGGAACGTGAAACCGGCAGAGCTGACGATGACGATGATTTCGACGATGATTATGATGACGATGACTGAGGCGCGGGAATTTGCGATCGTGACAGAGCCGCACACGCAGTAAGCGGGCAATCAAACCGCTTACTGCGTGCGCGGCTCTGACATCCCCGTCATTGCGTTGCGAGCGACGGCCTCGGTGAATTCCATATACGCCACGCCCGCTTCAAACGTGGTGAACGCGATCGGCTTATGCGCGCGGATCGCCGCGATGAAATCGGCTTCGACGTTCCACGCTCGCGCCTTGGCCGTTGGAATTGGGATGTTCGGCAGGTCGCTCAACCGTCCCGCCTGACCGCCGCGAATGGTGTCGGTCAACAGATCGTAACACAGGGTGCCTTTGGTGCCGAATAGCTCGATGCCTGCGGTCTGCCCGAACGCGGTGGCGCCGCTGAAGTGATAGGTCACGCATGCGCCGCCTTGCAGTTTCGCGCTGACCTGGACGCTATCGGGCGTGCCAACGGCACGTTCGCTGCGCGTGGGAATATGGGCATGCGTCTGCGCGATAAGCGAGACCACAGGCGGCACCCAACGCATCAGCGTCTCGTGAACGATGCCGAGCGTGAGCATGTTGCACCCGGAAAGAGTGGCGTCCTGCCGCCACGTCAGAGGCGCATTTGGGTCCGCAAAGGCGCCGTTGAAATTGAAAACACGCACTTCGCGCAGGTCGCCGATGAAGCCGTTCGCCAGCAGATCCACCATAACGTCGTGCCCTGTGAGTCCAAACGGGCTAGGCACGACTTGGGTCACGAGGCTGGGATGCTGTTGCGATGCCGCCAGCATTCGTCGAGCCTCGTCGGCGTTCATACTGATGCGTGCTTCGGTCATCACATGTTTGCCCGCCTGTAACGCGGCCAGGGTGATGGGGCAGTGCAAGTAAGGCCAGGTGCCGATGACGATGGCGTCGATCTCCGGGTCGGCGATGAGGTCTTCCCAGCGTGCGTAGGTTTTGGCGATGTTGAATTCGCTGGCGACGGCCTTTGTCGATTCCGGACGGCGATTGCAGACCCCGACGATAGCGACGCCATTGACGGCGCGCAGTCCTGGGATGTGGCGCAAACGTGTGTTGGCACCGGCACCGATGAGTCCGACGCGAATTGAGTGATTCATGGAAAGGCTCCTTGGTTGTTTTCAGTCTGCGGCATAGCGATTGAAGTATCACCCATGAGCGCTAAGCCGCAAGCGGAAAACAGGCCGTTCGGTGTGGCTACGGTGGCAATTGTATGGCATTGATCGGGAGGCCAAGCAGTGCTGGCCGCAAAATCCGACGAAAGTCGTACAATGCGAACGAGCGCAATGAGGCTTTCATTTCACCGGTGCGCACGCAGGAGCATGGCATGGCGTCGTCGGTTCGTAGTGCGAAGAACAATGGTATCGCAGCCGAAAAAAAAGAACGGCGGCCAATGACTGTGCCGCGCTTCATCGAGGCGAAATCGCTTGGCCAACGTCTGACCATGCTCACCGCCTACGATTACACCATGGCTCGGTTGCTCGATGACGCCGATGTTGATGCAATTCTCGTCGGTGATTCGCTTGGCATGGTCATGCAGGGTGAGCCGAATCCCTTGCGCGTCACGATGGACGAGATGATCTACCACACGCGGCTCGTCGCCAAGGCGGTGCGCCACTGTTTATTGATCGCCGACATGCCGTTCATGAGCTATCAGGTCAGCCCGCAACAGGCGCTCGAGAATGCTGGCCGACTGGTCAAAGAGGGCGGCGCTCATGCCGTCAAACTGGAAGGCGGGCAGCGTAGTGTCGGCGCGATCGAGGCCATCGTAAGTGCCGATATTCCGGTGATGGGCCATGTCGGGTTGATGCCGCAATCGGTCCATCGTCTTGGCGGCTTTCGCGTGCAACGTGATGGCGAGCGAATCGTCAGCGACGCCCAGGCGATCGAAAAAGCCGGCGCGTTCGCGATCGTCGTCGAGTGCGTCCCGGCTGACCTCGCGCAACAGATTCGCGAAAGCGTCAAGATCCCCACGATCGGCATCGGCGCGGGCTTGGGCTGCGATGGGCAGATTCTGGTTTCGCACGATATGCTCGGCCTTTTCAACGACTTGAGGCCACGCTTCGTCAAGCAATACGGCGCGATCGGCGAGGCTATTTCAGAAGCTGTGAATCGCTACTGCGACGAGGTACGCACGGGCGGATTTCCGGGACCGGAGCATACGTTTCGCGGCTAAGGCATGATGCATGTGGCGATTTCCGGAGCCGGAAGCGAAAGCAAGTGAATCGAACTACAGCGGTGCCAACGCTTTCGGTTCTGAAAAACAAAGTTAGCGAGCACGCCAAGAATCCGATACAATTGATCAACGGATGTTTGACCTTGCGGGCAGAAGATGAAACAGTACTCCCCAACCGACGGATCGACGTTTTGCTCCTTCTGATTTGGTGTTCACGGAATACCGACATCCGATCACTCGCGCCACGATGTAGCTCATGAATCAAAAAGTCCTGATCGTTGATGATGAGAACGAAATGGGCGTCATCCTCTCCCAGCATTTGCGCTATTGGGGCTATGATCCCACGCATCTACTCGAAGGCAAGGATGTCGTCGAATGGGTGCGCAGGAACCGCCCAGCCGTCATTCTTCTCGATCTCATGTTGCCCGACATCGATGGCTATTCCATCTGCGAGACGTTGAAACTCGACCGCGAAACCAACATGATCCCGGTTGTCATGACTACCGCACTTGCTGGCGCGGAGGATCGTGTCCACGGGCTTCAAGTCGGGGCCAACGCTTATCTCACCAAGCCATTCACGGCCGATTCGCTTCGAAAATCAATCGATGATACGCTGAATTGGCTCGAAGACCTCAAGACCAACGGTACGGAAGGGGAAATCCGCTTTCACCTGCAGAGCGATACCCACTATCTTGAGGAACTCAATCAGCTGCTTGGCGCACTCTTTTTGTTCAGCGGATTAACAAAGGTCCAGGTCAAGCAATTCACCACGGCGGTTCGCGAACTGGGCACGAATGCAATTGAATGGGGCCATCGTCGACAATTGGATCGCATCGTTACCGTCGATTACCGCATCGACCCCGAAAAAATCACCATCAAAATCAAAGACACAGGCCCCGGTTTCAACCGCGACAATCTGCCGCACGCAGCTACGCCTGACGATCCCGTCGGCCACATGATGGTTCGCGAGGCCCTTGGCATCCGCGATGGCGGGTTCGGCATTCTGATGTCGACGGGGTTGGTTGACGAACTCTCCTACAACGAGCGCGGCAATGAAGTACGGATTGTGAAATATTTCGCCGTTAGCAATCACCTCCGGCCGGACGCCGCGAAGAGCAGGTCAGCAGCGAATTGAATTTCAGTCCTAACAGTTTTTTTGTTTAGCGGTCACACGTCGTCGGTGAAGGCTAAACGGGGAACATAACTTGATCTTTGGGCGATTCCATTTCTTGCTGAGTCGCGTTCTCATGAAGCCATTCATCGCGATGATGTTGATCGCACTGGTGGGATGCGCCAAGCCGCATGTCGTCGTGTACTGCGCTCACGACCGTGAATTTGCTCAGGAAATTTTGGAGGAGTTTCGACGCCAGTCGGGCCTGGAGGTTCGCGTCCGCTATGACACGGAAGCGAACAAATCGGTCGGGCTGCACGACGATCTGATTCGCGAGGCCGGCGCTCCGCGTTGTGATGTGTACTGGAACAACGAGATTCTGGCGACGCTCCGTTTGCAGGTGAAAGGGATACTGCAACCCTACCGAAGTCCGGCAGCGGAGCCATTTCCCGCAGTATTTAAGGCAACGGACCATACCTGGACGGCATTTGCGGCTCGCGCCCGTGTGCTGATCGTGAATACCGACCTCGTGAAGGAGGTGGATATGCCGAAGGGGCTCGCTGACCTGACCGACGTACGTTGGAAAGGCAAGGTTGCCATGGCGAAGCCAATGTTTGGCACAACGGCAACGCAAGCGGCGTGTTTATTTCAAGCGTGGGGCGCGGAAAAGGCTCGTGAATATTACCGTCAGCTGCGGGCGAATCAAATTGCGATAGTGCCGGGCAACAAACAAGTCGCTGTGGATGTGGCGGCGGGAAAGTATTCGATCGGCCTGACTGACACCGACGATACTATCGCCGAGTTAGACGCCGGTCGCCCCGTCCGCATGATCTTTCCCGACGCCGACGCACCGGCAGCCAGTGGGTTGGGCGTTCTGTTCATTCCAAATACCGCGGCAATGATCCGAGGCTGCCCGAATGCAGAAAACGCCAGGAAGCTCATCGATTTTCTGCTGAGTGCTGATGTGGAACGTCGGCTCGCAGAATCGAAAAGCCGACAAATTCCTTTGAATCCTCAAGTCGTCGTCGAGGCCATTCCGCACATCCGTACCCCCTCGACTGTACGCGCACTGCCGGTGGATTTCGCGGCCGCGATGGCGGTGTGGAGTGAATCACAAGCGTTTCTCGTCGACGAATTCAGTTTGCGATGACATGCCCCGCCATCGAATTTACGATCGCAAAATCGCAAGCAACGGACGAAAACCACCGTAGCTTGCGCTCCAGGCTTTGAGAACAAATATTGTCCTAAGCGTTGTAATGAATTCGGTCCGATTTTCCATGTCTGCCTTGACGCCCATTGTTAATCTCCCTATGGTAATGTGTCTCGACTTCAACAGCGTTTTATCGGGGATACATCGTGGCCGCAGCCTCCAGTGAAAAAATTCGAATTCGGATGGAAGCATTCGATCACGAAGTATTGGATAAAACCGCGAACGAAATCGTGGAAACAGCGCAGCGCACCGGCGCGCTGATTCACGGCCCGATTCCGCTTCCAACACGCATCGAGCGCTACACTGTGCTGCGTTCGCCGCACATCGACCGCAAGTCGCGTGAGCAGTTTGAGATTCGCACGCACAAGCGCTTGATCGATATTCTTCAGCCGACCGGAAAAACCATTGAGGCGCTGAATAAGGGCCTCAGTCTGCCTCCAGGCGTCGATATTAAGATCCGTGTTTTGGCAGGCAAGGCTTGATTTGAGTTTTCACCCAGGTCATGCGGCAAGTCGTCGTATCCTGGGTTTTTCGTTGAGTGAACGCAACCGTTCGTGCTATTGTGACGAATGGTTTTAATTATGAGGTTCCCGTGTCCACAGAACAAACAAAGCCGATCAGCCTGCCTGTATTCGACGCGCAGGGGCATAGTGTCGGTTCGGTCGAGGTGGATCCGGCTGAGTTGGGCGGCAGTGTTAATAAGCAGCTGCTCCACGAAGTCGTATTGATGCATTTAGCCAATCAGCGAGCCGGTACGCATTCCACGCTCCGCCGTGGCGAAGTCGCCGGCAGCACGAAGAAGCTGTTTCGTCAGAAAGGCACAGGTAACGCCCGTGTCGGAACTCGTCGGTCGAATAAGCGGCGCGGCGGTGGCACGGCGAAAGGTCCGAAGCCGCGCGATTACGAATACCATTTGCCGAAAAAGGCCGTCCGCGCTGCCACCCGCATGGCTCTGCTGAGTCGGCTTATTGATAACGAAGCCGTCGTGATTGATGAGTTTAAGTTGCCCGCAATTCAAACCAAGCGAGTGGCGGGGGTTCTCAAGAATTTGCAGGTCGCCGATAAAACTTGTTTGATCAGTTTGGCGAAAACTGACATTGATGAAAATCAAACAATCTACAAGTCGGCTCGCAATATCCGCGGCATGGCGGTTCTGCCGGCGGCTCAGCTTAACGCCTATGAGATTCTGCGACCCAAGCGGCTTGTGCTGACGAAAGCTGCTCTTCAGGAATTGTGCAAGAACGCTAAGTGGAAGTGATGCTGATTTAAACCTGCCCTGTAGCGTAAAGCGAAGGGTTGTGGGAAGTTTTTCGATAGGTGTCGTCATGGCAGCTGCAGCGAAACCAGAAAAAACGACGTTTGGTCCCGAATTGGAGCCGCACCAGGTTGTGCTCGCTCCGTTGGTGACTGAAAAAGGCACGCACCAATCGACGAGCGAGCATCATAATGCTTACTCGTTCGTTGTGAATCTGTGGGCGAATAAAACCCAGATCAAGCACGCCGTCCAGGAGTTGTTCAATGTGCGCGTAGTCGGCGTTCGGACTCAGCTTCGGCTCGGCAAGGTTCGCCGCTATCGCTTCAAGGAAGGCAAGTTGTCGAACTGGAAGAAGGCGATCGTCAAGCTGCACAAAGACGACAAGATCGAGTTCTATTGAGATTCGCACGCTCTTGGGGTGTGTGGCTGAACGCAAGCAATTTGCGAGAGGACGGATAAGATGGGTATTCGCTACTACAAGCCGGTGACGGCTGGTCGGCGCGGCGGATCGGTTAGCGATTTCGCCGAGATCACGGACCGCAAAAAGAAGCCGGAAAAGTCGCTGGTTGTGCCCCGCCAGAAAAGCGGTGGCCGAAACTTTCAGGGCATTGTTTGCTCGCGCTTCCGTGCGGGCGGGCACAAGAAGATGTACCGGGTCATCGACTTCAAGCGGACCAAGGACAACATGTTCGCGAATGTCATCGCGATCGAGTACGATCCGAATCGCAGCTGTCGAATTGCGCTGCTTCAATACGAAGACGGCGTGAAGACTTATATCTTGGCGCCGGAAGGCGTCAAGGCTGGAGATCGCCTCGCGAGTGGGCCTGACGCAGAGCCCCGGGTTGGCAATGCGATGCCGCTACGAAAGATCCCGCTGGGTATGAGTGTGCACAACGTGGAGATGCACCCGGGCCGCGGCGGGCAGCTGTGCCGCAGTGCAGGTTGCACGGCAACGTTGAGTGCTCGAGAAGGTGATTGGGCACAGATCACGCTGCCTTCGGGTGAAGTGCGTCGCCTCAACGCGAATTGCCGAGCGACGCTTGGTTCGTTGGGAAATGCCGACCACATGAACATCAGTCTCGGCAAGGCTGGCCGTAAGCGCTGGATGGGACGCAAGCCGCATAACCGCGGAACGTCGCAGAACCCAGTGAGTCATCCGATGGGCGGTGGTGAAGGTCGGACCGCTGGCGGGCGTCATCCCTGCGGCCCAACAGGTGTGCTGGCGAAGGGTGGCAAGACCCGTAATCGCAAGAAGCCATCCAACAAGGCGATTATTCGACGCCGTCGGCCGGGCTCGCATTATTCCCAAGGATGAGGTCGTCGCAATCTCCAGGCTCGGAAGTGTGCGTGATAGTGAATCCCTTCCGGTTCTGAGTTGCGAATTAGCTGATTCTGTATTGGAAACGCGCTGTTTTTTGTGATTCACTGGACAGCGGCTCGCCAGTCACTAAGTTATATTTTCCCCGCGCAGAGGTGTTGACGAATGGGACGTTCGATCAAAAAAGGACCGTATGTTGATATGCGACTTCTCGGCAAGGTCGAGAAGCAGCAGCGCAACGGTAGTCGTGAGCCGCTCAGGACTTGGGCGCGGGATTGCACCATCGTGCCCGATTTTATCGGCCACACGTTCATGGTTCATAACGGCAAGAATTTCGCCAAGCTTTTCGTCACTGAAGACATGGTTGGCCACAAGCTTGGTGAATTCGCGCCGACGCGAATGTTCAAGGGGCACAGTGGCGGAAAGCTCAAGACGCCGTCCGGGCCTGGTCCCGCGAAATAGTGCTTTAGTGGATATCCCGGGGTGGAGCAGTGGTAGCTCGCCAGGCTCATAACCTGGAGGTCGCAGGTTCAAATCCTGCCCCCGGAATTTTGAGTTTGGTAATGCCAGATACAGAGGCGTCGTCGGCCGAATGTTTTGTCTGTCGTTGATGCTTCCTGATCTGGGAGGAAGTTTGTCGTTCAGAATTGTTAAGGTGGAAGATGGATTACACGGCAAAACATCGCTTTGCAGACATGGGGGCACGTAAAATTCGTGCATTCGCGGACTTGATTCGCGGCAAGATGGCGGATGAGGCGCTGGAGTTGTTGCGCTTCTATCCGAATCGGGGCGCTCGCCTCTTGGAGCAGGTGCTCAAGAGTGCGATGGGGAATGCTGAGGATCGTGGATCGCGGGATAAGGATGAGTTGGTTGTTGTCGAATCCCGAATTGACGGTGCTCCGATGATGAAGAGGTTCCAGCCCCGTGCTCGCGGATCTGCGTTTCCGATCAAGCGACGTTTCGCCCATATTATCGTGACCGTTTCCGATATGCAGGAGTCGGTTGCGGCGCAGGCGGCTCAATAAGGAATAATATAGTCCAGGCGGCCCGCAGGCTGGTGATTGTTGCGTGCGGGTTTGTGTTATAATAGGTAGGTGTTTAGGCCCTGCCGAGAGAGAGTGCTTCATGGGTCAGAAGGTAAATCCGACCGGATTTCGTACTGGAATTATGCTCGACTGGCAGAGCGTCTGGTATGCCAGCAAGCAGGACTTCGCTGAGCTTTTGGTGGAGGACACCAAGGTTCGTGCCCATGTTAACAAGTTTGTACGCACTCGTGTTAAGCAGGGGCGGCCGGGTATCTCGCGTATCCGCATCGAGCGAACACGCGAAAAAGTCGTGGTTGTGATTTTCTCCGCCCGTGTTGGCGTTATCATCGGAAAAAAGGGGCAGGAAGTAGAGAAGCTTACGAAAGAGCTGGAAGACTTAACTCATCGTCACATCGAAGTCAAGACGATGGAAGTTGCCCGCCCAGAGAGGGATGCTCAGCTCGTTGCGGAGGATGTTGCCGATCAGTTGGAGAAGCGTCAAAGTTTTCGGCGCACGATCAAGCGTACCCTGGAGCAGACAATGGAAGCGGGTGCCAAGGGTATCCGGGTTCAGCTTTCTGGTCGCTTAGGCGGAGCGGAAATGTCTCGTTGCGAAACTGCAATGCAAGGCAGTATCCCGCTCTCAACGTTACGCGCTAAGATCGATTACGGGTTTACTGAGGCCAAGACTGCTCAAGGGCATCTCGGTGTTAAAGTTTGGATTCATAACGGCGATTTTCTAGACGCCGAGGGGGACGACAATGCCGCAAATGCCCAAAAGAGTAAAGTTTCGAAAAAGCCAGCGTGGAAAGGTCCGCGGTAAGGCGTCTCGTGGGAATTTTGTTGCGTTCGGCGAATATGGTTTGCAGACGCTTGATGGTGGCTGGTTGACGGCGGAGGCCATCGAAGCTGGGCGAGTTACGGCTAGCCATTCGATGCGCGGTGAGGGGCGCCTCTATATCCGCGTTTTTCCCCATAAATCGGTTACGTCGATCCCGCTTGAGACTCGAATGGGTAAGGGTAAAGGCGAGCCGGAGTTTTGGGCGGCTGTGCTCAGGCCCGGTATGATTTTGTTTGAGATAGCGGGCATACCCGAAGGTGCTGCGAGGGATGTTTTGGCTCGCGTGGCATACAAGATGCCGTTTAAGTGCCGGTTTGTTGGACGCCGTCCTAATGTTTAGTATTTGGGCGGCTGTTCGGATTCGTTACATCCAACGGTGATATTTTTCGAGAGATGCCATGAAAGCGAGCGAATTGCGTCAGATGAGTGATGAGCAACTCGATTTGACGCTCAAAGAGACTGTAAAAAATCTGTTTCACCTGCGATTCCAATCGGCGACGGACCGTTTGGAAACGCCAAGTGAAATTCAAAAGGCGAAGCGCGAAGTGGCTCGCATCAACACAATCCTGCGCGAGCGCCAAACCGGTGTTCGTGGGCAAATGCCAACTCAGGTTTCGTAAGAGGTGACGAATGACTGCATCGGTTCGTGGACTCCGCCGTACTGTCGTTGGAGTGGTTACTCGTGACAAGATGAATAAAACTCGCCGAGTTGAAATTCAGCGGGTCGAGAAACACCCGCGCTACGGCAAGTATATCAAGCGTCGCACGATCTGCTATGTGCACGATGAGAACAATGAATCGCGCAATGGTGACGTGGTGGAAATAATGGAATCTAGGCCTTTGTCCAAGTTGAAGGCCTGGCGGTTGGTTAGTGTCGTGAAGAAGGCGCCAACTCAGGCTGCTGCGCCGAGCGAATTGGCTCCGACCGCTTAAGCATGAACCCCACGGCCGACGGTTCCTTAAGGGTTCAAGCAGAATAGCTAAGGGTAATTTGTCATGATTCAGATGTATTCCTACCTTGATGTTGCCGACAATACCGGTGCCAAAGAATGCATGTGCATCAAGGTTTTGGGTGGCACCAGGCGCCGTGTGGCGACGCTAGGTGATCTCATTATTGCCAGCGTCAAGAAGGCGATTCCTGGTGGTGAAGTGAAGCCGGGCGATGTCGTGAAGGGTGTTATAGTTCGCGTCAAGAAGGGCATTCGTCGCAAAGACGGTAGCTATATTAAGTTTGATCGCAACGCGATGGTTATCTTGAACAAGGAAGATGACAATCCGCGCGGGACGCGCATCTTCGGTGCGGTTGCCCGCGAGTTGCGTGAAAAGGGTTATCTAAAAATCGTCAATTTGGCCAATGAGGTCGTTTAGGTTCGCTGGCTCTGTAGTTGATGTAAAATGCGGCGGCTAAGTCGCGGATTTGTACGGATAAATGTTATGAATATTCGAAAAGATGATATCGTTGAAGTTATTACGGGTGACGACGTGGGTACGCCCAAGGCCCGAACAACGGCGCGCGTTCTGCGCATTGTGGCCGAGAAGAATAAGATTGTCGTCGAAGGGATCAATCGCGTTTATCGTCACTTGAAGCCGAGTCGCCAGAACCAGCAAGGCGGGCGGTTGTCGAAGGAGATGCCGATTGACGTGTCCAACGTTAAATTGTTTTGCGCAGCATGTCAACGCGGCGTTCGAATCGGCAAGCGATACGCGGCCGATGGCAGCAAGGAGCGCTATTGCAAGAAGTGTGGGAGCGGACTCGGGGCGTTGAGCAAGGCTCGCGCAGCCTACGCTCTATAGTAGTGGCCTCTGCGTCATGGTGACGCTCGGATCAAAGAAATTGGTTAGGCGAGAATTTCGGCTCATTCCGTCCTGTGACGAAGGTTGAGTTATGGCTCGGTTATTGGAACGCTATCGTAAAGAGATTGTCCCTCAGCTACAGAGCAAATTCGGGCGTATGAACGTCCTGAGTCTGCCCAGACTGCAGAAAATTTGCGTGAATATGGGTGTGGGGAAAGCTCTGCAAGACAAGAATCGTATGGAGCAGTCTGCCGAACAGCTCACTGCTATATGTGGTCAGCGTGTGCAGATCACGAAAGCTCGTATAGCAGTTAGCGCCTTTCGTCTGCGCCAGGGAAACGAGATCGGTTGTCGGGTGACGCTCCGTGGCAGTCGCATGTATGAGTTTCTGGATCGGCTAGTCAGTGTGGCTTTGCCTCGTATCCGTGACTTTCGGGGCGTGAATCCGAAGAGTTTCGACGGCAACGGCAACTATACCATCGGCCTGTCGGAGCAGCTCGTTTTCCCTGAGATTGATCCCGATAAGGCGACATTCACCCAAGGCATGGACATTACGTTCGTCACGAGCACGCACAACGATGACGAGGCGCGTGAACTCCTTCGCCTTTTTGGTATGCCTTTCCGTGAAGCGTAATGAAATGTATCGATATGGAAACTGACTGCAACGTGGGCCAACAATGTCAACCTTAGCAAAAAAAGTCGAACACGAACGCAACCTCAAGCGGATTGAGCTTCACAAGAGCGGCAAAAAGATAATGCCGGGCCGTGATCTGATTCGTATTCGTATGCGATGCCGGCTTTGTGGTCGCGCCCGGGCCGTATACCGCAAGTTCAGCATATGCCGAATTTGTTTCCGCAACATGGCGAGTAAAGGCCTTATTCCCGGCGTGCAAAAGGCAAGTTGGTAGTTCTTTGGGTTCCGAAGATAAATCGGCATATGCGGTGAAGGCATTGCCGAATATCTGGAGTGATTTTCGATATGATGACCGATTCGATCGCCGACATGTTGACGCGTATTCGCAATGCCAATCGCATTGAGTCTCCCTCTTGTGATATGCCGTCCACCAAGCTGAAGACCGCCGTCGCCCAGGTGCTGAAGGACGAGGGGTTTATCCTCGACTTTCAGGTCGGGAAAGTGTCCAAAGTGGAAGGTCGCTCGGTATTCGAACCGGAAGTAGCGTTGAACGACCCGAAGAAGATTCTTCGCGTGATCCTCAAGTATGGTCCCGAAGGTGAACGTGTCATCCGTAGGATCGAGCGCGTTAGCAAGCCAGGTCGCCGGCTCTATTGCAGCTACAAGCAGTTGCGTCCCGTCCTTCAAGGCATGGGGATTTCGGTCGTCAGCACCAGTCACGGTGTCATCAGTGATCGCAAGGCACGTGCAGAGCGGCTCGGCGGCGAACTTCTGTGTCGAGTTTGGTGAAAACTCGGAGTGATTTTTCCGAGATACCCAAGGAGCCAATGTGTTTTCTTTGGGAGCAAGGGGTTCTTTCTATGTCCCGTATCGGCAAACAACCTGTTGTGATTCCCGCGGGCGTTAAAGTGAAAATTGACGCCGGCAAGATCTTCGTTGACGGACCGAAGGGTAAGCTAGATTTCGTCTGGCATCCAGCAATGAAGGTTGAGTCCGACGGAAAAGCCATCCAGGTTACTCGTCCCAACGATGAGCGGCTCAATCGTTCATTGCACGGCCTGACGCGGTCGCTCATCAATAATATGGTGGCGGGTGTTACGACAGGTTATGCGAAGAAACTGAAAATTGAGGGCATCGGTTATCAGGCAAAAATGGACAAGAAGGCCGTTGTCCTCATGGTGGGTTATGCCAACCATGTTGTGAAAAATCCGCCCGATGGCATTTCGGTTGCCTGCCCCGATCCGAACACTATTATCGTTACGGGTGCGGATAAGCAGAAAGTCGGGCAATTTGCTGCCGAGATTAGAAGCGTACGCAAACCTGAGCCCTATAAGGGCAAGGGGATCATGTACGATGGCGAGAAAATTCGCCGCAAGGAAGGCAAGTCGTTCGCCAGCGGCGGTGCCTAATAGCCGAAATATTTTACACGCAACGCGTAGCATCATGTGCGGGCATCGCTATTGCCGCATGGTTCAGGTGGGTTATGGATCAACAGAAACTCAAACATCGTCGTCAGTTGCGTCGCCGCCACCATGTGCGATCGGCGATCGTTGGAACCTCGGAGCGGCCACGCTTGACCGTTTTTCGAAGTTCCAAGCATATTTATGCGCAGCTCATTGACGACATTAACGGGATCACCGTGGCGTCGGCGAGTTCGCGCGGCAAAGATGTGCGCTCCTCGTTGCCATATGGTGGGAACGTCAATGCCTCTCAAGTGGTGGGTAAGAAGCTCGCTGAGATGGCAAAAGAGAAGGGCGTGATGCTCGCTGCTTTTGATCGTGGGCATTACCGTTACCACGGCAGAATCAAGGCGCTTGCCGACGCAGCTCGCGAAGGCGGATTGCAGTTCTGATATACTAGAAATCAACGATTTTCGCGTGAGCGGAAACCGTTCCGAGGTTATTTCGATGGCCAAAGATCAACGTGATCGTAAGGATAGCCGAGATTCGCATAACGACGGACTTGAAGAGCGAATCATCAAGATACGGCGGTGCGCCTCCGTTGTAAAAGGTGGTCGGCGCTTCAGCTTCAACGCGATGGTGGTCGTCGGTGACCGTCAGGGTCGCGTTGCGTGGGGATATGGCAAGGCCAACGAAGTTCCGCCCGCAGTTGAGAAGGCTGCCAAGGAAGCGGAAAAATCGCTCAAACAGATGACGAAAATTTCGATGAAGGGGGAGACTATCCCGCATCGAGTTGTCGGAAAATTCGGCGCTAGCAAGGTAATACTGGTTCCCGCTGGTCCCGGCACGGGCGTCAAGGCGGGGCCTGGTGTGCGAGATGTTCTGGTCGCCGCCGGTATCCACAATATCTTGACGAAAGTGCATGGCAGTACGAACGCCATCAATCTTGTCAAGGCCACCATCGACGGACTGAGCCAGTTGCGCACCCGTCAGCAGGTTGAGCAACTTCGCGGAGTTTCCCTCTAATGGATCTTTCTACCGTACATCATGGCGTCAATAAGCGAACGCAGAAGAAGCGTGTCGGTCGCGGTCCGGGTAGCGGGCACGGCAAAACCGCATCCCGCGGCAGCAAGGGCCAATACGCGAGCGCTGGCGCGAAAAAGCCATCGTTCACGTTTGAAGGCGGCCAAATGCCGCTCTTTCGTCGCATGCCCAAGCGCGGCTTCAGCCACGAAACCTGGGATAAGAAGTATCACGTCGTTAACATCGGCGATCTCGATAAGGCGTTCAAGGACGGCGACACTGTCTGTCCCGCGTCGCTGGACAGAGCTGGTCTCGCCAAGGGGCCAGCTGACGGCGTTCGCGTTCTCGGTCAGGGCGATCTTTCTAAGAAGCTCGTCGTCAAGGCCCAGCATTTTTCAAAGTCGGCGAGCGAAAAGATCATTGCCAAGGGCGGTTCGATTGAGATAATTCCCGGACCGAAGAAGCCAGTTCGCAATAAGATGAAACCTCCTAAGGTAAGGGCATGATGTTTTCTGCATCGGTTTAGTGTAGCGCGATGCTCTGCGTCGTAAATTCTACGGCGCGGAGCATCGTGCTGCAAATAAGGGCTGTTCGGTTCGCTTTTTGTCGTCGGGTTGATTGGATCGGCTCGATTTAGCCTCGCCGGTTTGTCTTGCGAGTGATCGCCTGCCGCGAGGAGCTGGGTGTTTGAGAGGATGATTCCATGGCGACCGCCACGGCAATGATGAAAACCGGCCTCAATTCCTTTGGTCAGAGCCGATTGGCTTCGATCTTCAAAATCAAGGAACTCCGCCAAAAGATTATCATCACGCTGCTTTTTCTCGGCATCTATCGCATCGGCTTCCACGTTCCCGTGCCGATGATCGATCAATATGGCATGTTCAATGCCATGCGCGGTTCGGAAGAAGGCTTGCTGGGCCTGATTTCCATGTTCTCTGGAGGCAGTCTGAGCCAAAGCACGATTTTCGGGCTCGGTATTATGCCCTATATTTCGGCATCGATTATCTTCCAGCTATTATCGAGCGTCTATCCGCCCTTGGAAAAGCTCAGTAAGGAGGGAGAGGCAGGCCGCAAGAAGATCAACGAGTATACGCGCTACGCGACGGTAGTCATATGTGTTTTTCAAGCCTGGATGTGGGTGTCAAGTCTTATTAAGCCGAGAAACGAAGGGGGGTTGGGCCTGGCGATACAAGGCTACGACAGCTTCTTTTACGTCTTCGCTACGATCATGATCATGACGGCGGGTACCGTTCTACTGATGTGGATCGGTGAACAGATCGACGAATATGGCGTAGGCAACGGCATTAGCCTGCTCATCATGGCGGGCATCGTTGCCAGAATCCCAGATGCTACGCAGATACTCATCATGGCGCGCGGTTCAGAGCCAGGTTACGAAATTCCGATCCTCGGCTTCAAGATCCGCGCAAGCGTCTTTCAGCTCGGCGGCAGCGGCGTCGGTGGCGATGTCGGTTTGGAAAAGATCTTCGTCTTGCTCTTCCTGTTCATTAGCGTTGTCGTTGGCGTCATCTTCATGACTAAAGCTCAGCGACGCATTCCGACGCAATCCGCCAAGCATGTTCGCGGACGCCGGGTCTTTGGCGGCACCCGAAACTTCTTGCCGCTGCGAATCAATCAGTCCGGCGTTATGCCCGTGATCTTCGCCAGCAGTTTGCTCATTCTGCCAACGGTAGCCTTGAAGGGCATCGCTCAGCAGTTTCCATCCGCAAATTGGGCGCACAACGCAGCTCACGCGCTGGAACGCCAAGGGTACGTCTACAACATTCTCTACATCTTGTTGATCTACTTCTTCTGCTATTTTTGGACGGCTATCACGTTCAATCCACGGGATATCGCGAACAATCTCAAGGATTACGGCAGTTTCATTCCGGGATATAGGCCTGGAAAACGGACAGCAGATTACCTCGAAAAAGTCATCATGCGCATCACCTATGTGGGAGCGGCGTTCTTGGCGATCGTTGCTATCATCCCAAGCGTGATTTCTGCTGCCCTCGAAGTCAACTATACGGTGGCGAGTTTTTACGGTGGTACTGGCCTACTTATCGTCATCAGCGTGGCGCTCGATCTGGTGCAAAAGATCAACAGCCATCTGGTGATGCGGAATTATCCTGGGCTTACTGAGGATTAGTTCCCTCGTTTTAGGCCCGGTGGTTTTCGTTACTTATCGTATGCCGGCTATGAAGAATACTACGAAGGGGGCGTGATTGCCCCCTTTTTTTCGCCCACTCTCCAGGTTTCCGACTTTCTTTCGATTTTTGCTTGCCTGCACACCTTGTAACTGGCTCGTATCTTTCCGAAAATGAAGATTAAGCGACGGTTGCTCTCTCCCTCCGATTCGACGCACGCCTCAACTGCGGAAGCGACGCATTATGCGATTGATCTTCATCGGACCTCCAGGCAGCGGTAAAGGCACCCAAGCAAAACTTCTGGGGAAACGCCAGGGATTGCTTCATTTCGCCACCGGTGATGTGCTGCGCCAGGCGATCGAAAAGGATACGCCCGAAGGCCGCTTGGCGAAGCCCTACATTACCGCCGGCCGCCTCGTGCCCGATGACGTGGTCAATCAGATTGTCAGCGCGCGCTTTCGCAGCCCCGATCGCCCAGAACATTTCGTGCTTGACGGGTATCCGCGAACGCTGACTCAGGCGTTTGCGTTTGACGGGTTGCTCAAGGACATTGGTCTCGACCTTACGAGCGTGGTCTTTCTTCAAGTTGACGATGACGAGATCGTTCGCCGACTGAGCGATCGGTGGACCTGCCCCGCTCTAACCTGCCAAGCGACTTTTCAAACGAACTCAAAGCCGCCGCGAGTTCCGGGCAAATGCGATGTTTGCCAAATGCCCCTGCACCAGCGCGACGACGACAAGCCTGAAACGATTCGAGCCCGGCTGCGGGTGTTTCACGATCTACACGACGGGATTCTGAAACACTATGCCGCTCAGAATCGGGTGGTCGAAGTTCCCGGACGAGGGGATATCGAAACGATCTATGAAAACATATTGCGCGGGCTTCGGCAGAAAGTCTCCGCGTGAGGCGCACGGAGCTTCCGGTGAACGGCACATTAGAAACGTGCCGCCACATAAAGTCACCTATACTTCGAGCGGATGAATTTGTCCGGTCAGAGCCTGAGCGCCAGCGAAGGGCAGCGTCGTGCCCTTCGCTGGCGCTCAGGCTCTGAAAATGCGACAATCTCAACCGCCCGCAGTATAATTGCGTATCATTTCAGATTTGTAAGGGAAGCCAAAATATCGAGGTGATCGGTGTTCCGACAGTTTTTTGCGCAAGCGCCAGAGTTGAAATCGGCGCGCGAGATCGGGTTGATGCGAGAGGCTGGCAAGCTCGTCGCGGAAGCGCTGCGTATTTGCCGTGAGATGGCGAAACCCGGTATGCGGACAATCGAGATCGACCGCGCCGTCGAAGCGCATTACAAGAAGTATGGCGCGACGCCGCTCTTTAAGGGCTACCCTGGTGCCAATCCGAAATCGCCATTCCCGGCTTGCACGTGCATATCACTGAACGAACAGGTCGTTCATGGCATCCCCAGCCAGCGTGAACTTCGCGACGGCGACCTGTTGAAACTCGACACGGCGTGCAAGCTCAACGGCTGGTGCGCCGACCGGGCCATCAGCGTATTGGTGGGTAACGGTCGTCCGGAACGCAAACGCTTGATTGACGCGGGAGAACACGTGCTCAAGATTGCGATGGAGGAACTCCCTCGCCGAAAATGGTGGTCTGAAGTCGCGCTCAGCATGCAGCGCTATGCTCATCAATCCGGATACACGGTAGTCGAGGATTACGTCGGGCATGGCATTGGCCGCATCATGCACGAAAGCCCGCAGGTGCCGAACTACGTCCCGCGCGGCCGAGCCGAGCTACGCAAGATGGACTTCCGGCTCGAGCCTGGTCTCGTGCTGGCGGTTGAGCCGATGTTGAACATGGGCAAAGCTGAGACGCGTGTGCTCGCTGATCAATGGACCGTGGTGACCAAGGATGGCCTGCCAAGCGTTCATGTCGAGCACACGCTGGCCTTGACGGCGGAAGGCGTGATTGTCATCACTGCGGATTCGTAGCGTCTCTGCTGCTTGCGGCTTAGCGCTCGCGCGGGACGAGTTGAGCGCTAAGCCGCAAGCGGCGATACATGAATGTGGCAATGGAGCGAAACCATGCTTTCCATCCGAATCGGCATTGCACTCGTGGCGTGTATCGGAGCATTGTCGTGGGCGCTGACGCCGTCGGCAAACGCGGACGCCGGCGCAACCAAGAAGGCGCGCGATTTTCTCGATGCGTTCACCAAGCGCATTCGGCCACTCGATATTACCGTCAATCGCGCCTGGTGGGACGCGAACATGACAGGCAAGCCGGAAGCCTTCAAAGCCAAGGAAGACGCCCAAAACAAGCTCGATGCGCTTCTCGCGGACAAGCAACAATTCGCGGAACTCAAGGCGATCAAGGACGCCGGCGGCATCGACGATCCCGTCGTCAAACGCGCAATCGATGTCGTCTATCTACTCCTACTCGAGAAACAGCTCGATACCAAGCTCCTCGAAGACATGACGAAGCTCGGCAACGAGATCGAATCGGTCTTCACGAACTTCCGCGCCAAGATCAAAGACGCCAACGCGAAGGACGGCTTCAAAAAGCTCACCGACGCCGAAGTGCGCAAGGTGCTGAAGACCTCCACGCTTTCCGAACGGCGCCAGGAGGTCTGGGAAGCATCGAAAGAACTGGGCCGTGAGGTCGAACCGGGGCTGAAAAAGCTCGTGAAGCTGCGTAACGAGGCCGCGAAACGCCTGGGCTTCGCGAACTTCCATGCCATGCAACTACAACTCAGTGAACAAAACGGGAACGACTTGATTAAGCTGTTCGACCGTCTTGACGAACTCACACGCGAGCCGTTCATCAAAGCCAAGACGGAGATCGATGTCGAGCTGGCCAAGGCGTGCAACGTCAAGGTCGCCGACCTCATGCCCTGGCATTACCACGATCCGTTCTTTCAAGAGGTTCCCGCCGTCTTCAAGGCCGACCTTGACAAGATTTACGCTCAGCAGGACCTCGTCAAACTCTGCCGGGATTTCTATCGCGGCATCGATTTGCCGATCGATCTGGTCGTCGAGAAGACAGGCAACGATTTCGCCCCGCGTGAAGGCAAGAATCCGCACGCGTTCTGCACCGACATCACGCGCGACGGGACCGATGTCCGCGTGTTGGCGAACATCGTGCCGAACGAATATTGGATGTCCACGATGCTGCACGAGTTCGGGCATGCAGTTTATTCGAGCATCAACATCCCCGCGAAGTTGCCGTATGTGCTGCGTTCGGAATCGCATATTCTGACGACCGAGGGCGTGGCGATGCTGTTCGAGAAAAACTCCAAACGCCGAGCCTGGCTGGAGCAAATGGGCGTAAAGGTTGACGACCCGAAGACGTTCGACGAGACGGCTGCAAAGATGTCGCGCTATCAGCTGTTGATCTTTTCTCGCTGGTGTCAGGTGATGTTGCGCTTCGAGAAGGGCATGTACGAAAATCCGGAGCAGGATTTGAGCAAGCTCTGGTGGGACACGGTGGAAAAATATCAGATGCTCCGCCGACCGCCTGGACGTAATGCGCCGGACTATGGCAGCAAGTATCACATCGTTGGAGCGCCGGTTTATTATCACAATTACATGATGGGCGAGTTATTCGCGTCGCAGGTCCACCATGCGATCGCCCTGAAGGTCTACAACAATGCCGATCCTGCGAGCGTGACCTACGTGGGCAACAAACAGGTCGGGGCGTTCATGCGGCAATATGTCTTCGAGCCGGGCCGCACGATGACCTGGAACGATTTGACGCGCCATGCCACCGGGTCGGACCTGAGCCCGGAGGCGTTTGCGAAGGATTTTGGCGGGAAGTAGGACGAGCCATCGTTTAGCCGCTCGCCTTTGGCGAGCGCGGGCGCGGCGAGGCTTCGATCACGTCGTGTCCGCGCTCGTCAAAGGCGAGCGGCTAAACCGAATCCGATTTTTCACAGAAGGAGCGCAGCGTGGGAGCGCGATGGATGCTAGTGTGCCTGTGGGTGTCGCAGACCGCGCGGGTGACGGCGGACAATGCGCTGCGGTTCTTCGTCTGTCTCGATTACGCCAACCAGGGCGAAGCGCAGAGGAACAGCGCCTGGTATCTCGTCAATGTTATCTTCACCTTGCCCGCCGTGATCTTGGCGCCGTTCAACGGGGCGGTTGCCAATAGCTTGCCGAAATCGAGCGTGGTGCGCTGGATGGCGTTCTACGGCTTCGTCGTCATGGCAATTTTCGCGTTTCTGCAATCGCAATGGATCACCTGCTGGGCGCTCATCTCGATCAGCTCGGCGATCTACGGGCCGACGCGTTATGCGATGCTGCCGGCGGCTTCCGTCGATACCGCCTGGTCGTTGCCGCGAATCAACAGCTTCATCGAGATGGGCACGTTCACGGCTATTCTCGTCGGCATGATCCTGATCATTGGCACCGATTTGCAGACGATGCTGGTGCTCGATCGCTGGAACGCGGCCATTGTGCTGGTTTTCGCGTTGAACGCCGTCGCCTGGCTGACATTGCTGCCTGTCGGATTCCCAAGCGACATCCACCGATCCGAACCGCCGATGCAAGCGATCCGCGGTTTTTTTACGGACCTCGCCGCGATCTGGCGTGAACGCGAAGCCCGGATATGCCTGATCGGCTTGGCAGCCAAGCGCGGGATGGTCATCGGCATGTCCGGCGCGATGCTGGCGATCCTGTTCAGCGACCAGGGGCTAAAGCTCAGTGACGTCGCCGAGATTACGTGCTGGGTCGCCGCCGGCGTGGCGATCGGATCGTTGGGAGCGGGGATTCAGAAGCATCCGCGGCGCGTGCTCGGTTTGGCGCCGATCGGCGGCGTAGGGTTCACGATCGGCATGTTCTACGCGGCTTCTGGCGAAAAGCCTGACGTTTGGTTCTGTGCGCTGATCGGCGTGGCGGCGGGGCTGATCAACGTGCCGCTCGCTTCGACCTATCAGGCCGTCGTCCCTGCCGATGCGCGGGGTAATGCGATGTCGGTGCGCAACCTTGCCGATTATGTCTGCGCTACGGTCGCGGGCATCGGCTTGTTCCTGTTAGGCCGATACGCGGGTTTCGGAGCGAAACATCAACTTCTACTGATCGCCAGCATCTCGCTCGTTGCCACGATTGCGGGCTGGTGGATATTCCGTCGCGAAATCTTTGAGAACATCATCGAGGTCGTTTTCTTGGTCATGTATCGGTTCCGCGTCGCCGGGCCGGGGTTGGGCAAGATTCCGCTCAAAGGCCCGGTGCTCGTGATTGCCAACCACAGTTCCTGGATGGACCCCATTTGGCTTGCGAAAGTATTGCCGCGAACGATTAAGCCGATGATGACGAGTCTGTTCTTCGACCCGTGGATGCTGCGTTGGGCGATGGTGTATATCGCTGATGCGATCCGCGTGGACGTGTCCAATTTCCGCCGCGACGTGCCGGAATTACAGCTCGCCATCAAGGCCCTGGATGAGGGCAAATGCGTCGTCCTCTTTCCCGAAGGCCGGCTGCGTCGCACCGAGGCGCAACCGATCAAGCTGTTCGGGCAGGGTGCTTGGCATATACTTCACGAACGTCCGGATACGCCGGTGGTCGTGTTCTGGATCGAAGGCGGGTGGGGCAGCTTCTGCTCGTACTTCAACGGTCCGCCGACGAAAAAGAAATCATTCGACATCGCGCGACTGATAAGCATTGCCGTCGCCGAGCCGGTGATCGTGCCGCCGGAGATATTGGCCGACCTTCTCTTGACGCGACAATACCTCATGGACCTATGCGGCGACACGCGCAAGCACCTTGGCCTACCGCCGGTGATTCCGCCGCATTCGGAGGTGGACGAGAAGGACGTTTAGCCGCTCGCTTTCGGCGAGCGCGAACGTTTGCCGCGGAACACGCTGGTCGCGCTCGCCGAAAGCGAGCGGCTAAACGGGGTAGAAGTTTGGTCATGTCACCGACAACCTACACCGCCCGCTGGATTGTGCCAATCGACGTGCCGCCGATCGACGGTGGGTGCGTGACTATTGCCGATGGCAGAATCGTTGCGGTCGGCGCACATCAACCGGGCCTCGCCGACATCGATTTCGGCGATGTCGCCGTGCTGCCGGGGTTTGTCAACGCGCACACCCATCTCGATTTGTCGGGAGCGCGAGGGCAATGTCCGATCACCGGCGACTTCACACATTGGCTGCGCCGCGTCATCGCCTTTCGCATGAATCGAACGCCGCAGCAGGTGCAATCCGATATTGGGTCGGGCATTGCCGAGTGCCTGGGGTTCGGCACGACGTGCATCGGCGATATCTCGGCTGGCGGCACCAGCTGGGACTTGCTGCAAGCCGCGAGTTGTCGATCCGTCGTCTTCCACGAAGTGCTTGGGTTGACCACTGAACGAGCGGAGGGCAACCTACGCACGCTAGACGCGGATTTGGCGAGGCATCAGCCCTCGGATCGCAGCATGGCCGGGATCAGCCCGCATGCCCCCTATTCGGTTCGTGGCAGTCTCTTTGGCGAGCTGGCGAATCGCATCCTGCCAACGGCGATTCATCTCGGCGAAACGCGCGAGGAGTTGGAGCTGCTGCGCTCGCACACTGGGCCATTCGTCGAATTCCTGAAGGAGTTAGGTGTCTGGGATGCTGCTGGTCTCGTTGCCAATCCTGAAGCGATTCTCCACCTGTTTCCGAACGGTATCTTCGTTCACGGCAATTATCTCGATTCTGCTCAAACCTTCACGCCGGGTCAGACCGTCGTGCTCTGTCCGCGCACCCATAGCGCTTTTGGGCATTCACGGCATCCCGTGCTGGCTTGGCTTGAGCGCGGTGTTCGGATCGCCCTTGGGACCGACAGCTTGGCTTCCAATCCGGACCTGGACATCCTGGAGGAGGCGAGGCACCTTCACGCCAGCTACCCGGAAGTCGGGCCAACGGACGTTCTTCGCATGTTTACGCAATCCGGAGCGGAAGCCCTCGGACTTGACGCGGTGTGCGGAACGCTGACAGCTGGAAAGTCGGCGGATTTGGTGGTGTTGCCTTTGGCGAGAGATGGAACATCGGACGTGGTTCAGAACATTCTGCAATCGCGGTTTTCCCCGACCGGGGTGATGTGGCGGGGCGACTGGATATTTCGTCACCCTGGGTTTCCGAAATGACCCCAGGCGACGCGGACGCTCACTCCACGCGATACGGCGGGAGAACAGCGATGCCCTCGAAAAACGACCGCCCAGGGCGTGCGTTGTACACGAAGCCCTGGCGCTCCAGCATTTCCAGAAACGCGAATTGATCGTAGACCGTGCATCGGCGGTTGATGCACCAGTTCACATACGTCAAATACAAATCCACCGCGGGGTAGCGCGCATTCTCAGCGACGAGGCAGCATCGTTTCACAAAATTACGCAGCGGTTTCATCAGAATGTCCTCCATCAATTCTTTAGGTCATCCTAACGGGTCAAGCCAACGAAATTGAGAAAATAACATGGATTTTTCAAAAACAATCGTCCGAAATTTCCGAAGGAATCGGTCACGCCAAACGCAAGGGGTCGGCAACCTCGCTGCGATCGGCATGCCCCTTGAAATCGGGGTAATTGGGAATATTTCCAGAGCGATTTCGCCGCTTGCGGCTTAGCGCTCAGGTGGGCCTATCCGAGCGCTAAGCCGCAAGCGGAAATCAGAAATTACGCCTTGGCCTCTTCAAACACGATCACGACGCCGGTGACGTTATCGCGCGAGCCGTGCGCGAGGGCCTTCTTCACCAGGTGATCGATCCATTCTTGTGGGTCGGGATACAATTTCGGGCCGATACGCAAATCTTCCTCGGAGACGTGATTCGTCAAACCGTCGGTCGCCAACAGCAAGCGGTCGCCAAGCTGCGGCGAAAACTGATGAACCTCGACGGCGGAATGCAGATCGGCGCAACCAAGGAACTTGTGCAATACGTGCTGGTAGGGGCTGAAGCGGGATTCCTCGGGCGTCAACGCACCGGACGCCACAAGCGCCTGAGCCACGGAATGATCGACAGTCAACTGATGGACATCGCAGCCGCGGATTAGATACGCTCGGCTATCGCCGAGGTTGGAAATATAGACCGTGCCGTTATGCTGTAGTGCGACGACGGCGGTGGTGCCCATGCGTCGGCCTTCGGGCTGCATTTGGCCCGATTCCACGATGGCGGCGTTCGCCTCGTGCATAGCCTGGCGAACCACTTCATCGGGCGCCTCTTTGGTCGCTAGCCGGGCCTGCACGATGCGCGGGATGATCTCAACTGCCATCCCGCTCGCCACTTCACCGCATTCCTGTCCGCCCATACCGTCCGCAACGACGAAAAGCCGCTGGTCGAGGTCGATCGCGAAGTTGTCTTCGTTGTTCGTGCGCAGGCCCTTTTCGCTCCGCTTACCCACGCGCAACACGAAGTTCGGCATTCGAGTGGCTCCGGTCAATGTCAGCGTCGCGAGGCCCACCTTCGCGATACGATCCCCCATCAGGGATTGAACCATTGTATGCTTTTCCCGGCGTTTTCGACAATGTTCATACCCAGGCGGTTACGTCCGAACCAATTTCGCGGACATTCGGCAGCTTCTCGCCTACTATAACATCCAACAAAATTAGCTGGACTCAAATAAATCGCGCCGTTTTTGATGTTTTCCCTATTTCTGTCCGTGTTAGGCCTGCAGAAAATCGAATCTTCCGCACGTTGATTTCGAATTTATCGCCGTGTTTCCGTTTGAGAACGTTTCACACCCAAGGAGTTTCCATGATTCATCGAAGTTTGCTCTGCGTTTTCGCCTTGGCACTCGCCAATGCGGCGTTCGCACAGGATCCCTACGGCAGCATCGCCGACCTCAAGCTCGCCAAGGCCGAGGACGGCAAAGATACGCCGTCCACCCCCGCCCCATCCGGCGCGATCATTCTGTTCGACGGCAAATCGCTCGACAGCTTCACGAAACGCGACGGGAAATCGGCCCCGGGTTGGAAGCTTCTCGGCGACAACGGCGTCGCGCAGGTTCAGGGCGGCGATGTCATTACCAAACAAAAATTCGCCGGCAAGTTCAAACTCCACCTCGAATTCCGCGTCCCCTACATGCCGAAAGCTTCAGGCCAAGGCCGCGGTAACTCCGGCATCTACCTGCAAGGCCGTTACGAAGTGCAGATTCTCGACAGCTACGGCCTGAAAAGCAAAAACAACGATTGCGGCGGCATCTACACCGTTGCCGCCCCGCTCGTCAACGCTTGCAAGGCTCCCACGGTTTGGCAGTCCTATGACATCGACTTCCAATCCCCCAAAGGCAATGGTGGCAAGGTCACCGAGTCGGGCATCGTGACCGTGCACCACAATGGCACGCTCATTCACGACAAAGTCCGCCTCGTCATCAAAAAAGGCGACAAGGAAGAACCGGTCACCAACACCACCGCGGGTCTCGGCGGCGACCCCACGACGGCCGGCCCGATTCTCCTGCAAGACCACGGCAACCCGGTGCAATACCGCAACATTTGGCTCGTGCCGGTGAAGGATTGACGTTTGCCAGGCCCAACCAAAGCACGAGCCGAAAGCGTAAGCGACAATCAGGTTGTAACTGTCGCTTATGTTGCCGGCTCGTACTTCCACCCGACACGTCATTTCTTGACGCGACCGACAAAAGTCGCTTTACGAGACGGACTGGAGAAATCCGTCGCTTACGCTTCCGGCTCGTACTTTTGTCGCCGGCGTCATTTCTTGACGCCGGCCAGATCGAAATCGAAGGTATTCTTTCCTTCGACAACATCGCGAATCAGCGTCGACGCTTCGTTGAATTCGGGTCCGACGGCTCGCTCCATCTTGTCAATGATTTTGTCCTTATCCATGGCGTCGAACATTTTGCTGCCCGATGCGCGGAAGCCCGTGATTTTCACGAGGTTCTTGCCGACGACGGCGCCGCCGCCTATCGGGATCGTATATTTGCCGTCCTTGATGCCAATGCCTGCGCTCGGGCCTTCATTGTCGTCGGTCGGGAAAAAGTTGATGGTGCCCTCGGCGAGAAGGACATTGTCGATGCGCACCTCGCCCGATACGGCGGCGCGATTTGGTCCACGCTTGGAGCAACCCGCAGCGAGGATGAGACTGAAGACGAGAACGGCAAAGCTCGTGCTTCGAGCCAGGTGCGCGATACCCATTGCGATTTACTCCAACAAAAGTGAGCGTGAAAAACCGAGGAGGATCAGAAATCGCCGATCGCCTCATCGCTGCCGATCGTAACAAGAGCCTGCCAAGTTGCGGCATTGATCGACTGATTGACAAAGCGAACGACGCCGTCTCCCATCAAAACGTGAACGCCGCCGAAATGTTTGCTGCGTGAGGCGGCGGTGTTGTTGGGGCCTCCGTCGCCCGATATGCAAGGGAGATTCAAGGATGGCTGATTGTTGCTGTCGCAACGCAATAGAAATGTCCCCATTTTGGTTGCATTAGAAATGTCCGCAACCATTTCCCTATTCCTTCTCCTTGAACCCTTTTCGCCATGGGTGATTCGTGGCTGGGCGCCGTGGGCTTTTTTGGGTAGTCTCGCCCTTGCTAAC
>CAMAUE010000071.1 GCA_945861245.1 Singulisphaera sp. GP187 | reverse complement strand
TTCGAAGTATTCCGGCGGATGGGGTAATGTTCGACCGCAACTCGGTCGGGACGGATCGGATGCCGCTGGCCAGAATTTCCGTAGCGACGATGATCGGCGTGATCAAACGGGGCGCAGAACGGCTCTCAGCGTCGGGCGTTAATCAGGTCATGCGGGTTGAGGTATTCTGCTCGCAATAATTTCCACGCGTTCAACTTCGCAACCCGCCGAATTGACATTCGCGATTGCCGAGTGGAGAGCCGATTCCAGGGAGCCAGCCTCCCGATGGAAATCCATCGAAAAGACTCTGTTGCCGGTGTTGTGGACGTCTTTTCACCGGTCACTTGAGTTTCCCTGGCGCTTTCTCGCCAAGCTCCCGCGGCGTGATTTCCGCCAGCGTGGTTGCCTCGACGATGTGGTCGATGATGATCGTCTCCGGGACATCGCTTGTGTTGCGCATGAAGCCGAGTTGAAAGAACGCGACGTTCTCGTCGAGCAGCGTGGCCGTCTTTGTGAGTGGCACGACTTTCTCGCCGTCGAACCATACTTCGACGAACCCCTTGGCGGGATCGCGCGACCACAGGACGTGGACGGCGAAGTCGTGCCAGCGGCCAGGCGTGAGCTTGCCTTTGCCAGTCCAGCGCCGAGCGTACGGTACCCGTGTGCTGAACGTGATGTCTTCGCCACGCACTTCAAAGGCCATCAACTGACGCCAGCTATTTCTTGTCTCGAAGTAGCCGACCGAGTGAAAATCGTCCGTCAGCTTCTTGGGCACGTAGACGCTCCAGCCGAAATAGCGTTCCGTGCCCTCGGCGGTGCCAGGCGGTTTGGGTTGATGCTGGAATTCGATGCGGTCGAGCTTACCTTTTCGAGCGGCGTTCGTCCCGTCGATTCGCAGTGCGTATTTGCCTTCGCGCACAGGCTCCGTCACGATTTTGATGCTGTCGGATTTGGGCGCACCTTTCCACTGCTCGGTCGTGCCTGTCTCGAAGTCGCCGCGCCAAATGACGTCGGCCAAGACCGAGGTCGCCGACATCAGCAGAATCGTCACCAGAAAACGAAACAGCATTCGCTTTAGCGAGTCTCGGTTCAGGGAGCGGATTACAGGGGTCATCGTCACTTCTCCAGGACGCCCGCCAAAGGCAGACGCAGTGAGGTAAGAGATCGCGGCCAAAATCAGGCTCTCGCTCATCGTTGTGGGAGTAGCTCACGCAAAGGCGGAGAGGGAAATCTACGTCAGCTTTTTCTCTCGCGATTCTCACGCATTTTTTGCGACTTCGGGCACTTGCGCGAGGTGCACGTTTCCACGACCTCGCCGATGCCAATCTCGATGGATTCGGGCCGTGGATTCAGAAACGACTCAATTGGTCTCGGCCATATCCCGCATGCTCACCAGCTTAATTCGTCCAAAGGGATTGTACATGGGGCTTCCGACCGGCACCCCGGCACTTTCCTGCGTAAAGGCCTGAAAGCGTGGTCCGTTCAGGTCCGCGATTAGGTGACCATTTCCGATCGGCTTTTCGTTCCGTGACACGTAGCGGATCACTTCGATGATATCAAAGCTGTCGGAGTCGGCACGTTTCATGATAATGTCGCGCAAGCCCAGAACTTGCATGCCCATTGTCCACACGTCCGTTTTGCCGCCGACGATGGCAACGAAGGCGAAGCTCAGCGCGTCGGGGCTGCCGTCGTCGGCCATGTCGAGCCAATGTTGTCCGCCATGAGCGAGCGTGCTATTGTCGATAAACACGCCGGCGCCGCCGGCCCGCACCACGGCGGCGCCGGCCTGCATCATCGTGCGGGCCGCCTGCATCGAACCGCCGGGACCGCTCAAGAAGATATTCACGGTGTAGCCATCGACCGTCGCCAACTCGTCCGCCGTCGGCGGCTGTCGGCTGGAGGAACGAAAGATCCGGGCAAACTGAGCATCCGCCGCCACGGCGCCAAATCCGATCTCCGTTCCGTCCGGCAAGATCAACGCCTCACCCGTCAAGCGATGGCCTGCGGGCAGTCGCTCGACGAGTTCGCGCGGATGCGACCATTGACCCGGAATGCGAAACGCGATCGTGACGGGGGCTGGCTCATTCATCCTGCTTTCTCCGATGTGGTCTTGCTTCAATCATGCAATCTTACGGGCTGACCTTTTGGTTAGCAAAGCGCGTATGGTAACTGGCAAGATCCTGCATGGAGACGTTGCCGCCGCACAGAACGAGAACTATCTGGTCGGTGTCCGTGAAATGGGCACGCTGTTCTTCGGCGGCGGCCAGACAGCAGGCGGCGGCCGGCTCGGTTAAATACTTGGTCCGCTCCAGGATGAGGAACAACGCTCGTGCCGCCGCTGCGTCGTCCACAACTACCACTTCTTTGACCAACTCACGAACCAGGCGGAAGGTGAAATCGGAGACCTTGGGAGCGCCAAGGGTGCGGGCGATTGAGGTGATCGCGGGAAGTTCCACGAGCGTGCCGGCCGCCAGGCTTCGAGACATGGCGTCGGCTCCCTGGGTTTCCACGCCAATGATCTTGGCTTCGGGCTTGATGGTGCGAATCGCGGTGGCGACGCCGCCGATAAAGCCGCCGCCGCCGATGCTGACGTATATACGGGTGGCACCCGGCAGATCCTCGAGTATCTCCAGGCCGACAGTTCCCTGGCCGGCGGCCACAAGCGGATCGTCAAACGGATGTACCAGAACCCGGCCTGCTTGTTGCAGGCGGGCGGCCTCCGCAAACGCGGCCTTTATGTCGGGACAGAGAACGATTTCCGCCCCATAGCCGCGTGTGCCGTCGAGGTAGTTTTGTGGCGTGCTCGCCGGCATACAGATGGTGGCGCCAAGGCCGAGGTGGTGAGCCGCGTAGGCGACTCCCTGAGCATGATTGCCGCCGCTGACGGCGACGATGCCGCGTTTGCGCTCATCGTCCGACATTTCCAGGATGCGATTAAACGCCCCGCGCGGTTTGAACGAGCCGGTCTTTTGCAGACATTCCAGCTTCAGGTAGGTCGGCGCTCCGAGATGAGCCGAGAGGGCCCGCGAGTGGATCAGCGGCGTGCGGTGCACGAGGCCACGCAATCGATGCTGGGCGCGGCAAATCAGCTCTAACGAGAGTGTCATGGTCGGCTCCATTCCGCGGAAGGCGGTTTGTGCTCGTGTCTCATGGCAAGAAGAATATCGTCGGCTAAATCTATGGATACAACTCCCGAATGCCATTCTTGAATGCATAGATGCGATCGACTTCGGCATCCGTAAGCGGACGGTCGAATGCCGCGAGGTCATCCATGTGCCCGACATAGTTCGCGCCAAGCACCAGCAACACTTTCGCGGGATCCCATTCAAACTTCATATCCCATTTCTCGATGGTGCCTTGCAGCTTGCCGTTCAGGTACAATTTGCCGACCGACGGCTTGTGCTTGTCATTGATGTTTTCCAGTGTGAACACGACGTGCGTCCACTTCTCGCGTGAGAAGGGAGCACGAGCCACCTGCACCATCGGTTTTTTGTCGTTGGGGATATCGGCCCATGCCATGTTCTTCGGGTTCCAGATGTGGAAGAGCGGACGGATGGCGTAACGGAAGTATCTCGGCGTTTCGTCCTTGGACCATTCCAGGAAGATGTAGCCTTTTTTGTTGTCGTCGCCAATGATTTGGATCGGATCGCAATAGCCAGGCTCCAGGTCTTGATCGGGACTTATCCGTAGCCAGGCGGAGACGCTGGCGCTCCAGCTCTTGGTGTTGAAGTCCAGCACACCGCTATCCTTGAACAAGGGGCGATATGTCCCCTTCTTGGGGAAATGAATCGCTCCACCGAAGCGCCCCGCATCGGCCGCCAGCTTAACTTCCGCGTTCGGCTTGGCGGGCACCAGTATCTTGCCGTCCTGAACGTAGCATTTCTTGTCACCGCGCGAATAATCGGCATCGAGCCCCTTGTCGAACGACGCATGCAGGGTGAGTGCCTTCAAAAGCTTCGCTTTGCCTTCCAATTCCGCCGCGTCCAAAATGGCGTTTGCTTCCTTGGCGCCGATTTCGTGCACGAACAGATTGCGCCAGCGAATTTCCCCGCCATGCGTTTGCAACATGATGGGGCCTTTTGCCGGCAGCGGTTTGGAACGATCCCAGTAATTCTCCATCAGGCCGCCGTCTACGACCAGTTTCTTGTTGAGCCAAACCCACGTCCGTGCGCCGATTTGCCGAATGCGGAATTGGTTCCACTCGCCGAAGGGTTTGTCTGCGCGGACCAGCGGATCTCGGCCGAGCGAACCGGGGGTATTGTTGAAAAGGCCGCCGGAGCCGAGGTGGGGCTTTCGGGTCGGATTGTTGGGATTGAAGATTTGATTCCAATCCCAGATTTGCACCTGCGGCGTACCGCGCAGGTATATACCGCTATCCGCTTTGGCGACGGTCTTGTATTCGAGGCGCAACTCGATGTCGCCGAACTCCACTTCCGTCGTGGCGTAAGGTCCTGTGCCGTCGTTTACCAGTTCGCCATTCTCGATCCGCCAATGCTTCGGGAAGTCGGCACGCTGCTGCTTGATGTTCGCCGTTTTCTTCTCTCCTTTGAGTTGGGCGCCGCTATGCGGGTTCAATCCGTACCAACCCGCCAGGTCCTTTCCGTTGAAAATCGCGCGAAACCCGGTGGGAGGATTCGGCACTTGAGCAGAGGCGGTCGACCAGATCCCTGGCAGCAAAAAGCCTGCCAGGAGATACGAAATCAGAAGAGTGGTTTTGTTCATTTCTTGGTTCCGAATTCGTTACTTCATGGCGAGTAGGTAAGTCCTGAGCGTCGTCGTTACTGCTTGGCTTTCCCTTGAGCCTTCTGAATCGCTAACAACACCGCGGCCTCGCCCATCAGTGCGGATTCGGGCCGGGGATTGTCTTTGGTGAATGGCGCCATCTGCGCCGCGGCTTCGACCTTGTTCTTGCTCTCGTCTACCATACTGTTGGGCCCAGTAACTGCTGCCAAAGAAAGGCCCAGGTGCTTGGCGAAGAATTGATACGCCGGAAGGCGCTTGGACGGGCCATAGTCATGGCCGCCGACGATGTGGGCGTTGGCCACCTTGTTCTCGGCATCGAACAGCTTGTAGACGTTTTTGATGTAGGGGTATTCGCGCTCGGGCGTGTTCTTGGTCCAGTCGCCACTGCAGGAGATTAGCAAGAGAGGCCGAGGCGCTGCCAGGGCGGCAATGTCGGCGTTGTTGGTGACGTGCTTGGCGCTCTTATGGATGGGCAGGCCGCTCTCGCAATTGCAGCCGCCGTAGAATTCGCACGACACCATCACCACCGGTACGGAGACGGCGACGCGATCGTCCACTGCGGTCAAGAGAAACGTCTGCGTTCCACCGCCCGAGGCGCCCGTCACGCCGATCCGTTTCGCGTCCACTTCCTTGAGCGACACGAGGAAATCGAGGGCGCGGATGCTATTCCAGAGCTGAAACGTCAGCACATGGCGTTCGCTGTGCTTGACCTGGCTTGAGTCGCCGTAGCCGACCATGTTATACGACAAGACGGTGGCGCCCATCCGCGCGAGAGTGGAGCAGCGCTGCTGGACATTGGCGTCGCAACGGCCGGCGCCGACATGCCCGTGGGGACAGAGGATGCCCGGCCGCGGTTCCTTCCCTTCTAATGGCCGATAGAGATTGGCGATGACGAAGAATCCCGGCACGCTCTCGAAAGCGACATTCTCGACGGAATAGCCCTCGTACTTGCGCAGACCGGTGATCCGCGGCGCCAGGAGAGTCTTCTCCGGCAATGGCCAAAGCTCGGCGCCGCGTAGGATGCCTTCGCGCACGGTCTGCGCTCGGCTCTGCCATTGTTCCTTGGTTTGGTACATCTGCGCCAGCTTCTTGAGGTCGCTTTCGCCCTTCTGCGCGGACACGGGCGCCGGTAGGCACAGAGCCAACGCACCAACAAGAATCGAGAATCGCCACAGGACAGTTGTGCTTGATGTCATCGATCACCTCCGTTTGCCAAATGTGGTTGATACACAACACGCATGCCTCGTAGATTGGCGTCTATTGTATGTCGCTTCCATCGCCTGGCAGAAATGACCCAGGAAATTTCGTGAGCAGCTCTCGTACTTCAAACGGGCGATCGACTGAATGGCATGGCCTTGAGGGCCAGCCCCTTGGAAAACACCAACAATAGAATCTGAACCATGCCACGCCAGGCCTACGTTTACCCTGACCATGCATTGCATTCTTCAAGCTCAAAATCCTCGGCCGGCTTGGACTATTGAACGGCTGAGAGCCTACGGCTCACTGCGGCATGTTTGAACGTATGAGTTTTCGCATACAATAAACGCTGCACCATCACCGGAGGATGCACACCATGAGTTTCGGCGGCGATGAAGGAGCAGGCGTCGGGTTTGTGACCGCTCGCGGGCGTGATTGGCCTAGCGTGCGCCAATTCAACGTCTTCCTTGCCAATCGGCTCGGCGCTTTGCTGGGGCTGGTGCGGCGATTTGAAACGACCGATATTCGCATCATCGCTCTCACCGTCGTTGACTCCTCCGACTGCGCGATTATCCGCGTCGTCGTCAGCGAGCCGGACCGTGCTTACGCTATCCTTAACGACGCGAATCTGCCGTTCTCCGAAAGCGAGTTGCTCGTCGTCACACTTCCGGAAGGCCCACAGCCGCTCCTGCAAATATGCAAAGCGTTGCTGGGCGCCGAGATCAGCATACACTACGCCTATCCCTTGATCGCCGGGCATAACGGTCGGCCGGCAGTCGCACTGAATGTCGAAGACATCGATACCGCGTCAACGCAACTGAAACAGCGCGGTTTCACGTTGATCTCCGAAAAAGAACTCGGCGAAGGGGATTCATTCTAGTATTCCGCTTGCGGCTTAGCGCTCGGAATACGCCATCCGAGCGCTAAGCCGCAAGCGGAATACAAAACGAAACAAATCATGCGTGGACTACTCGCTGAACTGCACCGGACCCTCGAAGCTGGCCGCGATTGCGTCTTTTGCTCCGTCGTGGAGACGCGCGGCTCCACGCCACAGAAGGCAGGCGCGGCGATGCTCGTCTTTCCCGACGGGCGTCAAGTCGGCACGCTCGGCGGCGGGTGCGTCGAGGCCGAGGTGAAACGCCAAGCCTTGAAGACGCTCGCCGGTGACGATGCGGGAAAGACCGAGCTGCTTAGCTTTTGCCTCGATGACAACTACGGCTGGGACGATGGCCTCATCTGTGGCGGGCGCATGAGCATTTTGGCCGACCCGCTCATGAAAAACAGCGAGCGGCGCCAACACTTGCATCAATATTACAAACGATTTCACAGCGTCGTCGAATCAGGCCAGGGCTGCACCGAGGCGGTGACGGTCTCGCCCGAGGTTGGACCCGTCGGCGGCCGATTTTTGTTTGACGCGAAAGGCGTGCCGATCGATCAACTCGCCGGCATTCCCGCACCACCGATGGTGCGCGAGGGCTTGATTCCGCTGGAACGCAGGCCGAAGGCGTGGCATCAACACGGCGTGGCGTATCTGCCTTTTCTGCCGCGTGTGACGTTGCTCATCGTCGGCGGCGGTCACGTCGGCCAGGCAGTGGCCAAGCTCGCCGCCGATCTCGACTTCGAGTCCTGGGTTCTCGATGATCGCGAAGCTTATGCGAACGTCCAGCGTTTTCCAACGTCGTGTCGGCACATCGTCGGCGATATCGGCCAGACGCTGCGCTCTCTCCTGCCGGAGATTACATCGTCCGTGTACACGCTCATCGTCACCCGCGGGCATGGGCATGACGAAGAAGCGCTGTATCACCTGGCGACTTCAAACGCCGGCTATGTAGGCATGATCGGCAGCAAACGCAAGATCAAGCTGATCTACGACGATCTGATCGCCCGCGCCATCCCGGCCGATGCGCTGGGCAAAGTGCACGCACCGCTTGGCTTCGACATCGGCTCGCAGACCGTGCCCGAAATTGCCGTCAGCATCCTTGCCGAGTTGATCGCCGTCCGTAATCGCGGCGAAACGATCTCATCGGCGCGTATTCAAGTGAGGGCGGTTTGAGGTGCTGTGTCGCATTGTCCGACGAATCGATTATTTCCGAGCCGCGACCGTGAGGGAGCGGCCGACAGCGAACGCACGGCATCTTATCGGCCGCTCCCTCACGGTCGCGGCTCGGAAAATCGGCGAACTCACCCGTCAAAGGTACACCGCTAGTGAACGCTAAGCCGCAAGCGGAATTTCAATGCGAGGCCAAGCATGGCTACAAGTCCACCACGGATTGCGATTCTCGGCGCCGGGCCGATCGGCCTGGAAGCCGGGCTATACGCGCGGCAACTCAAACTGCCCTACACCATCTTCGAGCAAGGCCGAATCGGCGAACACGTCATGCGCTGGGGCCATGTGAAGCTGTTTAGCCCGTTCGGTATGAACACGACATCGCTAGGCCGCAAGGCCGTCGCCAGCACTCGGCTCGATCCGGGCTTTCCCGCCGATGACCAGTTTGTGACTGGCCGGGAACATATCGAACGCTACCTCACGCCGCTCGCCGAGGTTCTGCGCGATCGCATTAAGACCGAATCGCGCGTGGTAAGCATCGGCCGCGCGGGATTGTACAAACACGAAGGCGTCGGCGATCCGGCTCGTGCGAAATCACCCTTCGTGCTCGTGTTGCGCGAGAAGCAACTTGAACGTTATGAGGAAGCCGATGTCATCCTGGATTGCACCGGAAGCTATTCGCATCACCGTTGGCTAGGGCCGAGCGGCTTGCTCGCACTGGGCGAAGCGCAAGCGGAACCGTCAATCGCTTACGGGCTGCCCGATATCCTCGGCGATGTCAAACGCGATTACATCAACAAGGCGATTCTCGTCATCGGCGCCGGTTACTCGGCAGCGACGACGGTCTGTTCCTTGGCCAAGCTTTCCCTCGAACACAATTCAACGTGGACGACCTGGGTCTCGCGCTCGCCGCAAACCCAGCCGCTCAGGCGGATTCCCAATGACCCGCTGCGCGAGCGAGACAAGCTCGCCGTCAGCGCCAACCTGTTGGCGACGCGCGATGACGACAATGTCGAATATCGCGCGAACACGGTCGTCGAGCAGATCGAAGTCCTACAGCAAAATCAAGGCTTTCGCGTCATGCTGCGAACGGGCAATCAGAAGAAGCCGCTCGAAGTCGAAAAAATCATCGCCAACGTCGGCTACACGCCTGACCGGACTATCTACCGCGAATTGCAAATCCACGAATGTTACGCCAGCTTCGGGCCAATGAAGCTCGCCGCCGCGCTGATGGGGCAGAAATCCAACGACTGCATGAAGCAGGTCTGTCACGGCCCGGAGTCGTTGCGCAACCCGGAGCCGAATTATTTCATCCTCGGTGCCAAAAGCTTCGGGCGGAACGCGCAATTTTTGCTAAGGCTTGGCTTTGAACAAGTGCGCGATGTTTTTACGCTAATCACTGGCGATGCGAAGGTGGACCTTTATCGAGCGTAGGATTTTGGTCGCGCTCGCCGAATGCGGGCGGCTAAACGGGAGCGGAATTCACGATGCGCGACGAACTGGTGCTGGTAATTCCCACGGCGGTCCTGAACGGCGCTGGGCTGTTTCACGGCCTCTGCCGAGATGTCGCGCGATATGAGCGGCTGCTGCTTGATCCGGCTAATTTCGCGTTTGTGCCACGTGCAAGCGCAGAGGATGATCCGAGCCTCAAGCAACTCATTCCCTATGTCGTCCTGAAACACGGCGACGCGGTCTTTCATTACACGCGAGGCAAAGGCGCGGGCGAACAACGGCTGCGAGCGCTGCGTTCCATCGGCGTCGGCGGGCATATCAATCCCATCGACCACGCGAACGGCGAGCCTCCTTATCGCCAAGGGATGCTGCGCGAGTTGACCGAGGAAGTGGAGATCGCCACGACCTACCGCGAAACTTGCCTGGGCTTCATCAACGACGATAGTACGCCGGTCGGGCAGGTGCATCTCGGCATCGTGCATCTGTTTGAACTGGAAACGCCAGCGGTGAAACGGCGCGAGATCGATCTCGCCAACGCGGGCTTCGCGCCGATTTTGGAGTTATGGCAGCGGCGTGAGACGTTTGAAACGTGGTCGCAGTTTGTGCTGGAGGAGTTAGTGCGATGATCTGTTTAGCCGCTCGCCTTTGGCGAGCGCGTGCGCCAAACGTCGCGCCCGCCAAAGGCGAGCGGCTAAACGGGAACGAGCACCATCACCGCCGAATTGCTCGCGTCACACGGCTTTCGCCGTTTTGGTGGTAGGACCAGATTTCTTTGCCGGCGCGATCGACTTCGATGGCGCCGACGGCGGCATTCATGGACGTGATCAGCGTGTTGCCGTTGGACAGCCGAACCGCCGCGATCGGCTGTTCAAAGGGGACTTCCCAGACGGCTTTGCCTTTCGTGTCATATTCGACGACTTTCCCTTCGGCGTGATGAGGCACAAGGACTCGGCCATTGGGCGCCGCATAGATTCGGCCGCCGAAGAGGCGCATGCCGAGGGCGATCTGGAAGCTGTGGACCTCTTTGCCTTTGGCGTCGAAGCGAGCGATGCGGCTGTCGGCGAGCATGCACAGGATTTCACCATTGGGGAGTTTCGAGGCTTTCATGATCTTTCGACCTTCCTCGGGGAACTCGATGTTGACGACTTCCATGCCATCCTTGTCGAACTCGAGTAATTGGTGATCGGTGGCGATGAAGGTGTTGCCGTTCGAGAGACGCTGGGCGGCAAGCGGTCCGACGATGCCGCGTTGCCAAACGATCTGCCCGCGCGTGTCACGCTCGGTGACGCGGTTGCCATGATACTCGGCAATGAGCACACGATCGTCGGAAGTGACCTGAGCGTCGAGTGGGAAGACGACGTTGCGGATATCCCAGCGCGGGGTTTTGTCGCGGCCCAATTCCATCACCCGGCCCTGATCGAGCAGCACCAGCAGCGTTCGTCCCAACGATAGCGGCGGTTCTTCGAGCTTCGCAAGTTTGGCATCGCCCGAATGTTTCTTCCACCATTCCTGCCAGGCATCGCGGCACTTGGCACGCGTTTCCGTATCGTTGCCCATCGATATCGGCGCGGGCGGCAGCGTGCCGGCTAATTGCAGCAACAGATCTTCCGTCTGCCAGGCGGCGTTCAACGGTAGATCGACAAGCCCATTGATAAACGCCGGTATCGCTGCCTGGTTTCCCATGAGTACCCGCGCACGCGCCGTGCGCCAGCGAACGAATGAATCAGGATCGCTTGCCAGTTTCCGCGCCTCCTCCACAACGCCCTTATCGGAGTGTCGCGCAAGCGTTTCCGCCGCACACGCGCGCCGAATTGCGGAACGATCGGTCAGCGCCGCCAGAATCTGTGGCGTGGGTTTACCGTCGACGAAACCGTATTTCCTGAGCGCCCAGCGAATTTCATCGAGTACCGTGTCATTGTCCGCAAATGGGGCGAAATCGATCAACGCCATTCCAAGGTCCTTCGCGCCGAGCACGCCCAATGCACGTACTACCGCAGCGGGGACTTCTGGACTGACATCGTTATCCTGTATGGCTGATATCGCCGATTCGATGCGGCGAACCGATTCCGTATCGAATTCTCCCGTCGTATTGCGAAGCACTTCCAGGCCGGCGATGCCGCGGGCAATGACATCGCGCATCGCCTTTTCGCGCGTCAGGTAATGTGCCGAGCCAAACTTGCGCATCAACTTCTCAAGACCGGGGCGTTCGCCCTCCGGCAGAATGCGTTTGCGGAGAAAAGCTAGCAAGCTTTCGGGGTCGACAGTCAGATTCGCGCGGCGAAGAATGGCGTCATCGGTGGCGTCGATTGGCGGAACGGCGGGCTTCTTTTCTTCGGGCTTCTTGTCGTCAAGCTTCTTTTCAGGCGATTTCTTGTCATCGCCGGCGGGCAGCAACGAATTGGTCGATGCGACGAATAAACCGCACACGCCAAGCATCAACATCCGATGAAAGACACGCATGATTGGGACCTCGGGGCGTAACATCCTTGATTGCTGCTCGTTCCACCAAGCCGAAAAAACCGAACCCCAGAGACACAGAGAAAATGCGCGGAATTGTGCGCGGCAAAAGTCACGTCTCAGCCCCACCCAGTGTATTCGTGTTCTCTGTGTTTTCTGTGTCCTCTGTGGTTTGTGTTTGGACTTCAGCGCCGGCGGGCGCGAAATGGTCGGCCTTCGGTTTGCAGGCTCCAGACTTCGCGGCCCATGGGGTCGAATTCGACGATTCGATAACTCAGGCTGCACGTAACGAGCGTGTTGCCATTGGACAGGCGAGTCGCACTCACAGGTGTGGGGACATTGATCTGCCAATGGCGTTTGCCTTCCCAATCGAATTCGACGACGGCTTGATTATTGTAAAGCGGGACCAGGACGCGGCCATTCGGCAGAACCTCAATCTGGCCGCCGAGCGAATAGATCGCGCCGCCAAGCATGAAGCTCTTGAGTTCACGGCCCTGCGGATCGAGAAGTTGGCAGCGCCCGCCCGACGTGGCCACGGCGATTTCGCCATTGCGTTTGTGAAAAGCCGCCATGATGCTGGCACCAGGCGATTGCCAGGAAAAGACGTCGCGCCCGTCGCGATCGACGATCACCAGACTCTGGCGCGTGGCGATGAAGGTATTGCCATTGGACAGACGCTGACAGGCGATCGGCATATTCGCGTTCGCCTGCCATAGGACGTTGCCTTTGAAATCTCGCTCCGTAACTCGGCGATCGAAATACTCGGCAACGAGCAGGCGGTTCGGGCCGAGGATTTGAACGTCGAGCGGATAGCGCGGCCCGTCGAACTCCCAGCGTACGACTTTGTCTTTGCCCACTTCGTAGATTTTGTTCTTCGTATTCGCTTTCAATGCCGTCACGCCAAGCACCGTGAAGCCGAGTTCTTCACGAGCATATTGTTTGGCGAGATCGAGTTTGGCGTGATACTTGTCGTACCACTTCTGCCAATCGGCGACAAAGGCCTGGACCTTCGCGGGCCCGGGATGGTTTGCGCTCGGCGCGTTCTCACCCGCTACAAGGAATAGCGTTTCGAGTGCCACGTCCATGCGATCCGCTGGTAGATCGGCAAGCGACTGAATCAAGATCGGCAGCCCAGCCTTGTCGAGCTTTTCCGTCAGGCCAAGCCCGATCTGATAACGGACCTGCGGATGCGTATCTTTCAGGAGGTGGCCGATCTGCTCCTTCGCCGACGGTCCGAATTTCCTTACCAACGTTTCACCCGCGGCGGCACGCTGGCTTGGATTTTTCGAGGTCAGCATTTCGATTACGAGTGGCGCGGGCTTATTCTCGCTAATACCAACTACGTTGATCGCGTGTTGAATATTCTGACGGACCGTTTCATTCGTGGCATACACCACAAAATCAAATAATATGGGCAGGCTTCCTGCGGGTTTGTCGCGGGCAATCAGCCGGGTGGCCGCGGTTGCCGATGCGTAGTCGCGCTCGGCAGGAAATTGTTCGAGCACCTGGCGCAGTCGGCCATCCGTCTCGGCATCGGATGGCGTGTCTCGCCGCGCCGTTTCGATGAGCACACGCACGACAGGCCCCATCGCCAACAGATCACGCTGGGCATTCATTCGTTCGCTGTACACGCCTTTGCCCAGGCGGGCGGCATTTTTCTTGAAACCGGCGATGACTGTTTCCGACGGGATGCGTTTCTTGAGTATTTCGAGAAGTTGCTCGCCTTTGGTCGGCAGATTCTGGCTGCGAAGCGTCGCTTCGTCCGCAGCGTAATCGGCGTCGGTCCGCGGTTGCGCGCAAATGGATTGCGCGATCAACAGGAGAACGACGATGACGATTCGCCGATGCATTGGGTTATTCCTTGTAGGTTTAGCCGCTCGCCTTTGGCGAGCGCGACCTACGCGTTAGTGCGTTACCAGCTCGCGCTCGCCCAAGGCGAGCGGCTAAACGAGAAGCTGCGATTTCGCGATTTCTAACGTCGCCGGGCGACGAAAATGAGACCGTCGGCGACGAAGTTCCAAACCTGATTGTTGCCCGAATACTCATACACCTGGCGCTGATTGTAGCTCGAGATGAGGTTATTGCCGTTGGGCAGGCGAACCACGGAGTTCGGCCAATTCAGGTTGAGGATATTGCCGACTTGTTTGCCTTCTTTGTCGTATTCCTTGACCTGTTGTTGGTTGTAATGTCCGAGGAGGACGTTGCCATTGGGGAGCACGTCCATGGTCCCGTACAGGATTTGCACTGGGGTGACCTGGAACTGCTGATTGATTTTTTGCGTGCGCGGTTCCATACGGATGTAGGTGCCGACGTTGGTAACGAAGGCGACTTCGCCGGTCGGCAGCTTACGGGCACGCATTAGATCAGGGCTAGGGCGCTGGTAGCTCCAGACTTCTTGTTTGTTGCGATCGATTTCGAGGAGTCGGCCCTGCGTGGCGATGAAGGTGTTGCCGTTGGCCAGGCGTTGCACGGCGAAGGGGTTACCACCGCAGGCGAACTCCCATTTGATGTTGCCTTGTTGATCGCGCTCGGTGACTCGGTTGCTCTGGTACTCGGCGAGAAGGACGCGGTTGCCGGTGATGACCTGGGCATCGACCGGTTGACCGGCGGGAACGGCGAATTTCCAGCGGACCTTTTTGTCTTTGTCGAGTTCGTAGATTTCGGTCTGATTGACCGCGCCGCCCGCACCGATGCGGTTGTTTTGCTGGACGATGAGCGTATAGCCGAGATAGACGTTGTCGGCGGTTAGCTTGGCCATATCGAGCGACTTGGCGTTGGTTTCGTACCATTTGGCCCAGGCATCGCGGCAGGCTTTCTTGGCGACATCGTCGTTGCCAAGTGAAACCACGGGAGCCTTGTCGCCGGCGAGGCGATGCAGGGCCTCTTCGATGGGCCAAAGGTCGCCCGGCGCCATTTTCGCAAGCAGGTCGATCATCACAGGGATCGCGTCTTTGTCCTGCAATTCGAGCAGCGCCAGACAGATGCGATAACGCACCGCGATCACCTCGTCGGCAAGCAACTTCTTGACATTCGCAAGTTCCTCTTTGACGCTTGCGCGAATCAACGCCTCGCCGGCGGCGCCTCGCTTGGCCGGATTCGCATCGCTCAACGCCTTGGTCAGAACTGCTTCGACCGTGCCGTTGCGGACGGCCACGGCGCCGAGCGTCTTGCTGATCTCGTCCACTACCATCGGATCGGTGGCAAGCGGCAAGAACGCCATCAGCACGTCGGCGGCGCCTTCGGGCTTGAGCTTCGCGATCACCCGCGCGACGGCAGCTTGCAGGATCGGCTCGCTCTTCGTGTCGATGCGCGCCTTCAAGTCGGCCACGCGCTTCCTCACTTCCAAGTCGGGATCGTTCTCGCCTTCCTTCAAGCCCGGAACAGCGGCGGCACCGAGGCCGATCAGAGCGCTGAATGCCTTCTCGCGGACGGCGAATTCCTCGTCGCCCAGCTTTTTCACCAGATCCGATATTTCCTTCGGATCCGGTGCCTTGAGTGTGCGTTTGCGAAAATACTCCAGCAGGTCTGGCCCGTCACCTTTCATGCCGTTTTCGCGAACCGTACGAAGATCGTCTTTAAACGATTCATGCTGGTCGATGAACTTGATGTCTGGCAGTTTTGGGGTTTTGTCATCCGTCTTTACTTTCGGATCTTTGCCCGCTTGATTCTGCGAGAGGGCATAACTGCCACAGAAAGCGGTAAACACCAGACTCGCGAGGAACAATTTGGTACGAAGCATGAGGATGTACCTTGAGGAATTAGCAGAGAGACTTAGCCGGATTATTCTAGTAACAATGCCGCGGGCGACAAAAGGCCAATTGTTTTCGTCTAACCTACACATCCTGACGCGGACGCTATGTGTTTTGCCGCTTGCGGCTTAGCGTTCGCGTGGCGCCTTGCGAGCGCTAAACCGCAAGTGGCGGAATCGAGAAGCTCTTGTTTCGATTTTCCTAAACGGGGACGGTGCATCCTCACACCAGCGAATCAAACACGCGTACGTTTTTCCAGGTTGCCTTATTTTCCGCAATGAACTGGTTATGGCGCGGCGCGGTCTGGTAGACATCGTGATCGGTCTTCGTTTTGAAGATGATGTGCAGCGCGACATCGAATCCGCGATCGTTCACCGGGCGATCCATTTCCGCCGCGAGCAGGCCACAGGCGAAAAACACAACTCCCGGATGGTCAGCCAGGTATTTCTTGCAGGCGGCGACGAGTGCCTGTTTGGCAGTATCGCCGGCGTCATTCAGCGTAAAGTAAACATTGTGCGCGAGCATTGGTTCCTCGGTTTATTGCAGGTTTCACCTGCGACCCAGCGCTTGCGCGGGATGATCCGAGCGCTAAGCCGCAAGCGGAATACAATAATGTGGACGTTTATTCCACTTCATTGCGAACGAATGATTGCCAGTTTCATAACGGTTTTCTAGCTTGCCAACAGGATTACTTTACAGGATTGAGCAGGGAACTCCCATCGTGAAATGCTTACATGCGGGATCCGAAGTCGCCGGTTTCGCAAAAACCGGCGGTCTTGCGGACGTCGTCGGCTCGCTGCCGGCAGCACTTGCGAACCGCGGCATCGACTGCGCCGTCGTCATGCCGCTCTATCGCGCCTGCCGATCTGCGAGCGTGCCGCCGACACCCACCGAGCACCGCTTCCGCCTGCCAATTGGCGAGCGCATGTTTGAAGGCCGACTCTGGCGTTCTACCCTCCCCGATACCGATGTCCCAATCTATTTCATCGAACAGCCGGATTTTTTCGACCGCGACGATGCCAAACAGGGACGCGGAATCTACCAATTCACCACCAGCGCGGGCCAACGACAGGACTACGACGACAACAGCGCCCGCTACGGATTCTTCGCGCGAGCGGTGCTCGAAATGATCCGCCTGACCAACTTTTGGCCCGACATCCTGCATCTCCACGATTGGCAAACCGGACTCACGCCGGTCTTTCTCCGCGAGGTTTATCAACAGCATGGCAAGCCGGCGCTGCGCGGCAGCTACGCGGCGATCCGCACGGCCTTCACCATCCACAATCTCGCCTACCAAGGTGCATTCCCGCCCGATGATCTGCCGGCGCTCGGCCTACCGTGGAACCTGTTCACCTATGACAAGCTCGAGTTCTATGGTTCCCTCAACTACCTCAAGTCCGGGCTGGTTTTCGCGGACCTTTTGACAACAGTCAGCCCAACGTATGCCAAGGAAATACAGACGCCTGAACACGGCTGTGGATTGCAGGGTGTCCTGAAACTGCGGGCGACACATCTGCATGGAATCGTCAACGGCATCGACGGCAATATCTGGAACCCCGCGACCGACCCGGCTCTTACCGGGAACTATGACGTGAACACGGTTGGCCAGGGCAAACCGAAATGCAAGGCGGCATTGCAGGCACTGTTCAAACTCGAGGTTTCGCCACGCACTCCGCTCTTGGGAATGGTGTCGCGCCTGGCATCACAGAAGGGCTTCGATCTCGTCGAGCAGGTGATACCCGATTATCTACGCCGCGGCGTACAGCTAGCGTTGCTTGGCGACGGCGATAAAGGCTACCGCGATATGCTGCTGCGGTTGCGCGAGCAATTTCCTACGCAGGTCGGCTTGCACCTCGATTATAGCGAAGCGATCGCTCATCAGATCGAGGCCGGCGCCGATATTTTCCTGATGCCGAGCCGTTATGAACCGTGTGGCTTGAATCAGCTCTACAGCCTCAAGTATGGCACGATTCCCGTCGTCCACACGACCGGCGGGCTGGCGGACACCGTCATCGATGCGACCTCGGAGAACATCGCCATGTGCCGAGCCACGGGGTTCGCGTTTGATACGTACAAGACGGCGGCGTTCGACGAGGCGTTGCGGCGAGCAGTTCAGACCTACCGCGACTCGCCGCTGTTGTGGAAACAGATTCAGGAAACCGGCATGAAGCAGGATTGGTCCTGGAGCCGAAGCGCGGGTGAATACGAACGTCTGTATCGACAATTATTGCAAGAGCTATGACGAGAGACCGAGCCGCCCCGCAAGGATTGATGAAACCTCAGAACGTATACCGCTGGAATTGGAATGAGCAGCAACACGAAAATAGCCGGGCGCCTGCACGATATGGTGCGACAGTACAATCGAAAGCTCGCGGCCGATGCTATGTTGCAGCTTGTGCTTGGTATGGCCTTTTGTTCGCTGACATTTGGGTTTGTCTTCTGGGTAGCATGGTTTTCTAGCTCTCTCTTCCTCCGTAACCTGGGGCTTCACGCCTGGCAGTTTGGCGCTGTCTTTTCGGGGCTGTTCATTGTCGTTGCCGTGTGGTCGGCCTGGAGTCGCGTCGATCCGTTGGCGGACTTGCAGCCGCTCTCGGAGCGAGAACAACTGCACAGGCTCGTGAGCTTGGCGGTTGGGCTCACTTACTTCAGCCCGCGCCATGTCACTGCGGGTGCGGCTGTTATGTTACTCGGTGGACCAGCGAGTATCTTCCAGGCTCTCGGCATCTGGGCGCATCGGCTTCGCGCGAACGACGCGATCATCGCCGAGGCCTCAAGCCTGCTTGCCGCGAGCGATCCGCAATGTCCCATCGAGAAGATTCACGAGATAGCCTCGGCGGTGTTGTTGAAACGGCTCGGTCTGATCAAGGTCGTACCGAATGGCGAGTCCCACGCTCTTACGCTAACCGAGAAAGGCCGTAAGACACTTGGGAATCTGGCCAAATGATCGTTCGATTGCATGGCAGTAATTGCGAAAAATCGCCGCGAGGCATTGCGCGAGCGCTAAGTCGCAAGCGGCGGCTGTTCATTTTCTAGGAGATAGCTGATGACGCGAACTGTTGCACTATTTGTCACGTTGTTGCTGGTGTCGCCAATCCTCGCGCAGGAACGGGTCAAACCCGCCAACGCCAAGGGCGGGAAGGGGTTCGGCGAACCCTGGACCGACGTGCCGGCGGAGTACAAGAATCACCGTATCCCCGATTGGCCTGTGCCAACCGATCTCGCGAAATGGCAGAAGGACCGCGTTGCGACGCGCAAGACACTCCAGCAATGCATGGGCGATCTGCCGACTCGGCCCGATCCACGCAAGGTCAAGGTTCTGAGCAAAGTGAAGGGCGACGACTACACCATCGAACATTTCGAGTTCCACAACGGCGTCGATCAGGTCGTCGCGGGCATCATCCTCATCCCGCACGGCCTCAAGAAACCCGTGCCCGCGATCATTCTCGCGCACGGGCACAGCGGGTCGAAGGAGATTCTCACCGTCAACGAGAAGAACGCCCAATGTGCCGGCCCGTCGCTCGCCAAGAAGGGCTACGTCGTCGTCGCCATCGACTCCTACTTCTGCGGCAGCCGGATCGGCAAAGGCCCGGCGGGATCGCGCGAGACGAAATCGCCGAGCGAGGAATTCAGCCTCTTCAAGTATCACGTCCTCATGGGCCGATCTTTGTGGGGCATGATGATTCGCGATCAGCAGTGCGTCATCGACTATCTCGAAACTCGGCCCGAAGTCGATGCCAAGCAGATCGGCGTCAGCGGCATGAGCATGGGCTGCACCACGAGCTGGTGGCTGGCCGCCGTCGATGAACGCATCCAGTCGGTCGTCGGCGTTGCCTGCTTTACGCGCTACACGGAACTGCTCGCTCACGGCAACCTGCGTTCGCACGGCATCTATTACTTCGTCCCCGGCGTCTTCGCCAAGTTCGACACCGAAGCGATCCACGCCCTGATCGCCCCGCGCCCGCATCTCGAACTCTCCGGCGATGAGGACCAAGGCGCTCCGCTCGACGGCGTCATACAACTCGAAAAGAAGCTCGGCCAGGTCTACCGTCTCTACGACATGGAAAGCAACTTCCGCAGCATCGTGTATGAAAAGACCGGCCACGAGTATCTGTCGGAAATGCGAAGCGAAATGGTGCGCTGGTTCGAGAAGACGCTGCCGATTGTGAAGTGAGAGTCTGTAAGCCCCATCATGAGTGCAGCGATTGGTGGGGGGTGACACGCGAATCAGAGCCTCGCACGAAGTAAGCGGTTTGAAGTTGCAATCGCGGTATGTTCTAACCGCTTACTGCGTGCGCAGCTCTGACAAATTGACGACACTATTCCACCTACCCCTTCCGCCCCGCCACCAAGTATCCATACGCACGCAACCCTTGCAGCAGCCACGGGCGGCGGAGTTGGCCGTCCGCGCTCAGGCTCACGGGGCGGATTTCGGCAATTTCGAAACCCGCGTCGCGCAGCAATTTGGCGATCTCGCGGCGAGTGAAAAGGTGCATCGTCATTTCGCCGACGCCCTGGTGCGGCGGCATGACGTAATCGCCCGGTTCGCCTCGGCCTAGCATTGATCGCGCGAGATCGCCGGAAAGCAAACGTCGGCCATGCGCAGTCCAGACGTTAAACCAGCGATTATGCACGTGCAGCACAAACACGCCGCCGGGCTTGAGCAAACGGAAAGCATGCTGTACGGCTCGCAGTCTCGCCGCGACCCCAACGATCAAGCCGAGCGTGCTGAACAAACATGCGGCGTTGTCGAACGACCCATCGTCGAAGCAGCCAAGTTCGACGATGTTGGCAACCGCACATGGAATGTGCACGCCGGCAGCTTCGGCCTTGCTGCGCAACACGCCCAGCATCGCAGGCGACAGATCAACGCCGACCGGCGCATGCCCTGCCTGTGCAAGGGCAAGGGCCAGGCGTCCCGTGCCACAGCCGAGATCGAGAAAGCGCCCGCCAGGTCTGCAGTGCTCGAGAACGAACGCAATATCGATAGATAGCAACGGCGTGCCAGCGAGCGCCGCATCGTAGGCGCGAGCGATGGCCGGGTCGTGGAAATAATCCCACAACGAGCGCGAAACACCAGGCGGCAGCTGCCAATCCGCAGGCATCAATTGTTACTTCCGAAGAAAGAACTTAACCACAGAGAAAACAGAGCAAATCAAGATAGGTAATATAAACTATGCACTATTTCCGCAGGTCCACACCTCGACGCGATTTTTCTATCCCATTCCATTTCTCTTCTCTGTGTTCTCGGTGGTGAGATTTTTTTGTGGTAATCGCTATCACTCGCCTTTCGCATCTTTCCAGATCGGGCCGTACACTTCCTTGTCAAACGGCGGGCAACCTGTCGCGAATTGGCCTTGGGCGTTGTGCTTCGAGCGCATCAGGGCCGTGCAATAGCTAAAGGTTCGGCAGATGCGCTTACGGTCGAGCTTGCCGTGCTCGGCGAGTTGACGCACGAAGTCGGGCTGCGCAAGCGTCGCCCGGCCGACGCCGATGAAGCTCACGTTTCGCGCACGCACATTGGCGGCGCCGGCCTGCGGCAGGTACTCCTGAAGCCAACTGTAGCCGCTGCCGATGATCGGCGTCTGCGGAAACGCTCGCTGAATCGCCGTCGTCAATCGGAAGTGCCGCGCCACGCCAAGCAGCGGATGCTCCGGCGTGTGATAGCCATCGGGAGGCGGAACCTCGAATGGCCGAATGACGTGTGGCGATGCATACGGGTTGCCCATCGACACATTCACAAGCGATACGCCCAGGCGAATCATCTCGCCGATCCACGCGATCGGCTCGGCCAAATCGGGTTCGAGATGATTGTGCGGGTTCGTGCCCCATGCGCAGTCAACCGGCAACGTGTGCGGGCATGGTTCGCCGATGTCGTCGCCGGCGCATTTGTTGTACGGAATCGAATCGTACAGGTTGATTCGTGTGGCGATCATCAGGCCCGGCACCTCTGTGCGGATCGCGGTGATGATGTCGCGCGCGAGCCGAGTGCGGTTTTCCAGCGAGCCGCCGTACGGCCCCGGGCGCGTCTTCGCCGCCAGGAGTTCGTTGAGCAGGTAGCGATGGCATTGCTTGACATCGACGAACTGATACCCGACTTTGTAAGCCAGTTTGGCGGCCCGGACGTAGTGATCGACGAGCCGGCGCAGATAATCGTCATCGACCAGCGGATACGATGCGTCCACGGTGCGTTTCGTCGCTTTGTCAACAATCGTGCGTGGATCGAGCAACGGATCATGCACCGCACAAATCGGTTTGCGGTACGAATAACGCCCCGAATGCGCGAGTTGAATGCCGACGAGAAGATCGTCATCGGAACCGAACGCTTCTCGATGAGCGCCTCGGCAATCGATGAGCATCCGCGCGAAGCCGTCGGCATGGGCGTCGGTCAGCAGCAGTTGCCGAGGGTTCGCGCGACCTTCGTCGAGAACGCCAGCGGCCTCGCCCCAGATCAGCTTCGCCCCGCCGGCTCCAAAACGCTGATACCGGCGAAAGACGAGTTCGTCGGGTGCGCCGTCGGTCGTGCCGTCGCAGCCTTCCATTGGCTGCACGCAGAACGCATTGCCAACGCGAAATCCGCCGACGGCCACGGGCTGAAACAGCGGCGCGAGGTCGGCATCGTAGCCGAGGTTGAGGCCAAGGCGTCGCGTTTCCGCTTCGAGATCGGCGAGCGTGTGGAATTTGAAGTAGTGTGCCATGCGGTGACTCATTTGTTAATCGTTTAGCGATCGCGCGAGCTCTAAACGATAAACTAAAAACGCTAAAACCGCTTCTGCCGTTGCAACAGATACTCCATCAGCGCCTTGTCGAAACCGATGCTCGTGTCAGTCGCCAGGTAGTCGATGCCGGCTCGTGTGCATTCCTCTTTGTAGCGATCACGGAACTGCTTCACCGCATCGAGATAGTCCGGCTTCATGCCCGGCGTGTCGATCGTCATGCGGCGATTCTCTTCCATATCCTTGAACTCGACGACGCCTTCAAATGGGAAATGCACCTCGGCTTCATCGAGTATGTGAAACACGATCACGTCATGTCCGCGATGCCTGAGCATGTGCAGGCTTTGCATGATCGGCTCCGGGTCGGCGAGCAAATCGCTGAAGAGCATGATCAGGCTTTTGCCTCGCACCATCGAAGCGAGCTGGGTCAAGCTGTGCGCGACATCGGTCATGCCCGTGGGCTTGAGGTTTGCCAGCAGGGCCAGGATGGATGCGAGTTGCGTGCGTTTGCTTTTGGGCGGCAGACATTGGCGGATTTGCGTATCAAACGCGACCAGGCCGACCGGGTCTTGTTGATGCACCATCATGTAGCCGAGCGCGGCAGCCAAGCAGATCGCGTAGTCGAACTTCGTGAGTTCCTGGCGATACGTGTACGCCATCGATGCTGACAGGTCCATCGCCAGGTAGCCTGTGACGTTGGTCTCGGCCTGGAACTTGCGGATGTAGTATTTGTCGGTCTTGGCATAAACGCCCCAGTCGATGTCCTTGAGATCGTCGCCCGCGGAGTATTTGCGATGCTCGGAAAACTCGACGGAGAAGCCATGAAACGGGCTGGCGTGGAGACCGTGCAGAAAACCTTCGACGATGAACTTGGCGCGCAAATCGAGCCGAGCGACTTGGCGGATGACTTCGGGCCGAAGGTATTGCTCGGGTTTTTTCATGGCTATTAATGCCAAGCCCGCAAGCGAGCGAAGCGAGCCTGCGGGGTCGCGGCGTCTTAACCCACGCAGACTCGCTTCGCTCGCCTGCGGGCTTGTGGAAAATTCGGCGCTACTTCGACGCGGGCAGCAGCTTGATTTCGATCTTCTTCAGCGACACTTGCACATCCGGGCCGTCTTTCACGGGGCCGTGCTGTTGGATGGCGAAATGACCGCGGGTGTGGGTGTTCTTTTCGTCTTTGAAATCGGCGGTCTTTTTGCCGTTAACGAGGATCTGGATGTGGTTGCCATTGGCGATGACTTCCTGGGTGAACCACGTGTCCGCCGGGACGAGCATCTCGGTGATCTTGACGAAGTTATACAGGCTGCCTGTCTTTTGAGGATCGGGGAAGGTGCTGTTGACCTGGGCTTCGTAGCCTTTGGGGTAGCCGGGGCCGAACTTGGTGCGGAAATATTGGCCTGAGTTGCCCTTGTCGTTGATTTTGACTTCGATGCGATAGTGGAAGTTTTCGTAGTCGTCTTTTTCACTGAAGAGATGGCTCGTCGCTTTGCCCTTGGAGTGCAGGACGCCGTCTTTGACGAACCAGGAATCGTTGAGCTGTTTGGCATCGAACGTCTTGAAGCCGGTGAGGTCTTTGCCGTTGAAGAGTTGGATCCAGCCGGTGTCGGCTTTCTTATCGCCGGCCTCGACCTGCGTGAAGGCCAATGGAAGCAAGAGTGCGAACGCGAACGCGAATACGATGCGATGCATGAAGGAAACTCCAAATAGGTGTGACGATGTTGTCGATCGAGAGGTTGTTATATTTCACTTGGCGGGAAATGTCGCATTCCCCAACGGATCGAATTATTTCCGAGCTGCGTCCGTAAGGAAATGGCCGACTGGATGCCGTGCGCATTTTGTCGGCCGCTCCCTCTCGGTCGCGGCTCGGAAAAGCGTCAAACCTACCCGTCGAAGGCACATATAACCCACCTTAACAATGTAGCCGCGTCAAGCTGTGCGGCATCGCGCGATTGCAGCACTTATGTAGCCCCTGCGGTTTGCCCGTTCATCCCGCCTGTGACAAACGACTGTTGCGGAAGGAAGAAATGCGACGAAACGAATAATCATGCTGGAAACTCCGCTGACTGGCGGTATAAGGCGGCCCCTCGGCAATGGATTGCCGACCGCGGATGAAGGCAAAGGGTAGGTGCTAGGATGCACGCACACATACGATTTTCCGTCGCACTGATCTTGCTCGCCGGCACCGGTTTGGCGTCGGCGCAGGATGTCGCTTGGCGCTCGGCCACGCCACCGTCCAACCCCGGCATCAAACTCGGCAGGGCAACGCCCATCGCGGGCGTGACTCCGTCGTTCACGCCGGTTCGCGCGGAAACGCCACGGGTCGTCCGAGGCCAAATCCCCGATCCGCCTTCCTTCCCCAGCGGCGGCGGCGGACCTCCCCCGACGTTCGGTCCCACGCCCAATTCCATCGACATCTACAATCGCGGCGGCGTCAATAGCAACAACGATCTCGGCAACTACTGGGATCGCTTTTGCAATAAATTCAAACGCTGCTGGGATGACGTCATCGGCAGCGCCGGCGGAGCGTTCCAACCCGGCCCAGACCGCTCGATATTCCAAAGCGATCGCAAGTTCGATATCTTTACGTCACCCGTGTCCAACCCGTTCTACTTTGAAGATCCGCGGGCGCTCACCGAAATCCGCCCCGTCTTTATTTGGCAGCATACACCCAGCACCAACACCGTTTGGAACGGCGGTGATAACTTCGCTTTCGCCGCCCGCGGCAGCGTTGCTTTTACGCCGAACATCTCCCTCGTCGTCAATCGCGTTGGCTGGTCCTTCATCAGTCCGAAGACCGGCACGCCCGACATAGGCAACGCCAACGGTTTCTCCGAATTACACCTCGGGCCAAAGTTCACGATCATCCGTAACGACGTGAGTAACACCGTCGCCGCCGTCGGGTTGACGTTTGAAATACCAACTGGTTCCTCGCGCGTGCTGCAAGATACTGGAAGCCTGTCCTTCTCGCCTTACTTCAGCCTCGCACAAAACTTCCTGCGCTCGGAGTATGGCAGCTTCAACTTCATGACAACCTCTGGCTATGTATTCCGAACTGATGGACAACGCACCGAATCGATCTTCGCCAGCTTCCACATCGATTACGACATTCGCAATTCGCACCGTGTGTACCCGCTCGCGGAACTCAACTTCCGCCATTACACGCGCAACGGCAATGCCCGCGATCTCGACTTCGAAGGCAGCGACCTCGGCAACTTCGGCTCGCGCTCCGTCAGCGGTCTGAGCGAATTATCACTCGCCTTAGGTGCTCGCTTTGTCATCAACAACAACGTCCATTTCGGCATCGCCGCCGAGTTCAACGTGCTACCCAACTCCAGCGGCCGACATCTGGACCAGTTCCGCTTGACGACCGATTTTATCTTCCGGTATTAAACCGCTTGCGACTTAGCGCTCACATCACGTCAGGTGACGCGAGCGCTAAGCCGCAAGCGGAATTCGTCACACCGCCACCGCCCGCCCCGTCTTCACCGATTCGCATTCGCGATGGCACAGCACCAGCGCATCGCGTGCCAGCTGTCCGCTGAGCAAGTCCGGTTCGCGGCCCGCTTTCACGCCATCGACAGCCGCTTGAAGCTCCGCCGTGAACGCTGTCGTCGCCTCCTCACCGCCTTCGAGTTTCGGCTGTTCGCTCGAACCGTCGGCTCTGAGCACGGTGAGCGGACAGGTTCCTGATTCGTACACCAATGTCGCCTTCTCCAGGTAAATCTCATACCCGTGCACGAACGGCCGCCCCTTCATCGCCACCGCGCCGCTGGAGCAGGTAATCGCCGGCCCGCCTGGTCCGTAGAGGTACGATGTCGACAGATAATCGACGCTATCACCCGACGCCATACCGACGGAGAACACCTGCTTTGGCACGCCGGCGACCAGGCCGATGAAGTGCGTATCGTGAATGTGCAGATCGACGGCTGGCCCGCCGGTCTTGGACGCATCGCCGATTTCCGCCGACCAATCCGGCTTGGAGATGACGCGCTTGAAATGCCCGCCGAGCAACTTGCCGAATTTCCCACTGCGGATCGCCTCGGCTGCAAATGCAAACTCCGGAAAGAAAGGCAACACATGCGCGACCATGAGCAGCCGCTCCGCTGACTTCGCCGTCGCCACCATCGCATCGGCATCCTTGGTATCCAGCGCGATCGCTTTCTCGACGAGCACATGCTTGCCCGCCTGCAGCGCTTTGATCGCAGTCTCAGGATGTAGGTGCGTCGGATTGCAAACGTCAATGAGATCGATATCCGGGTCCGCGACCATCTCATCAACGGACCGATACTTCTTGATCGCGGACAAATCCATCATCTCGCCACGAGGCCCAAAGTTGCCCTGGATAGAGCGCCAATCCCCCGCGAGCTTCTTTTCATCACGGCTACAGATCGCCACTACCCGCGAGTCTCTGAGCTTACAAGCGGCGAGATAGTGGATCATGCCCATAAATCCTACCCCTACAATTCCGATCCTGACCATTGACGTATTTCCTTTGTTTTCAAGTGTTTGTGTGTTTCACCATTTTCATGGCTTGCCTGGTTTTCACCACTTTTTCTGAATTCTTGGCTCAATTCTTGGCTCTTTTGGGCAGAGGATTATGAGCGTTGGGCCTATCTTATCGGGAACAGTCCACCCCTGACAGAACCGCTTTGCTTGTCGCACTGTCGCACGCCTTCCCCTACCCCAGCCCAGCCGTTCGCCATCGACTACCTCTTGGTGAAAGCAGCGGATTTGGCACCAGCCATTGAAGCCTTGCGTGCGAAGGGTCATTCCCTGCGGTGAGCGAAAACAAACGCCGCCAGAAATTTTTCAGAACCGCCTCCCCCGCCTTTTTCCGCTCCCCAGCAGGATACAGGAAAATGCCAATTTTTCGTTATGAAAGACAAGCCGACATGGGGACCGGAGAGGGCTAGATGGGACCATCTGCACCAAGGGAATTTGGAAAAGAAAGGCATTTTATTTTTGTAACGCCGTTCGGTTGAACGCCTACCCTCACCCCGCCGCCTTCACCTGGATTTGCAGCTTCGCCGGTGCCTGGTCGGTTGATCTCCCTTCGGTGCATTCTACGCCAGTTTTCGTCCGAAACCTGTGGCAATCGTATCGTCCTCTGGATAAACTACCTGGCAGCGGTCGGCGTCGTGCCGGTCGCCCTGAATCACTCCCTTCGTTGATAGGTCGGCTGACAAGGTGAGGCCATGAAAAAGCTACTCGTTCTCCTCGTCGTCGCAATGCTGTCTGGTGTGGCGTGCAATAAGAATCCCGACAAGCAGGTGATTGTCGTCCCCGACCAGGGCGGCATCGCCGAGCAGAAACTGGTGAAGCAGAAGGATGAAACACTCCCGATAGGCAACGGCAAGGATGAAGCCATCTACAAAGGGAAGCCCACCAGTTTCTGGATCAAACAGTTGAGGGACAGCGATCCGAATTTTCGTCTGGACGCAGTGAATGCACTTCGAGAGATCGGTACGGATGGTGATGGCGTTGTCCTGGCACTCGTGAAGACCTTGGCCGACAAAGAACCAACCGTTAGGGACGCTGCTCGTGAGGCAATCGCCAGCATACCATTGGACGGCAAGGTTCCCGCCCTCGTTCAGATTCTTCGGGGTAAGGACCAGTCTGTTCATTTGGCTGCCATTACTCTTCTCGGTGAAATCGGGTCGAAGGCGAAGGACTCCGTGCCAACAGTGGTTAAAGTGTTGAAAAGCGATGACGAAAATCTTCGCATCCAGGCAGTAAGGATCGCTGAAAAAATAACTTCCGTGCCAAACCGCAACCTTGCGATATTGTAACGTTTTTGGGCGTGCGTCGCAGCTGCTGGTCGTGGTAAGGTAATGTCCCGTATTCCATCCATGATCCAGGATCCAAGGAGGGACCATGAAACCTTACTCGAAAGACGTTGAACTGGCGACGGTGACCTTCTTTCTTTCCTTGCGTGAAAAGGATATACGCCGCTATGCCGCGGTGGAGGCGGCCAAACTCGGAGTTGGCGGCGTACCCTTCGTCGCCA
>CAMAUE010000070.1 GCA_945861245.1 Singulisphaera sp. GP187 | reverse complement strand
GACGATCGCGAGCAACGCTTCGACCAAGGGGGTGCGTTGCTCTAGCGGAATTTCCGGAAGTAGCGGGAGTCCGTTCGCCATGCCCCATAGCATAGGAACAGACCCCCCGAACAGCTGCGCCACTTTCCAGGGTTATTGAGAAGTTACTCGTAGGCCGTGGCGAGAAGCGAACGCTAAACCAAAAGCGGAGATTGCCCAGACTACGGATCCTGCGGCGGCGGGGCGGGTGCGCGGAACTGGGCAGCGTCATGCCGGCGGATCATCATCCCGCGATTGTCCGGGCGCGGTGCCATCGTGTACACGCCAAAGCGACCACTGTTGATTTCGGCAAGGTAAAGGGCCGTCTGCCCCGCGATCGGCGTGCCGGTCGTCATCAGGAAATGCACGTTTTGCTTGGGCGGAATGTTGAATTCCTGCACGAGATCGACCTCGGCCCAGTTCAGCAATTTGCCCAGGTTACGATCGACGATCGTGCCAAGCAGTTTTCCAGCGCGATAATCGAGAATCCAGACGCCGTCGGCCAACACGTTGACGTTGACCGTCACCGGGCCAGTCGAGATAATGTAGTCTTCGGCGCGATCGTTGCCTGCCAACGCGGGGCGTATCTCATTCGGACGCAGCCAAAGCGCGGCGGTAATCCCGAGCATCAGCCCGACTCCAAGCCACAGCAATCGTCCCGAGTCCTTCATCGCGCGACACTCCCGCCAGGCAAACCGTAACCGGCAGGACTATAGCGATACGAGCGTCGCAAAACAATGCGGATCCGGAACCAGCGAGCGGGGGGCGCAATCCCACTGATTCTATGAAGATACCGCACCTTAATTCAAAGTGCGAAGTGCGAAAAAATCATTGATTCGTCCTTCGCTCTTCGCTCTTCGTACTTTGCCTCTGTTTTGAATCTTCCTCCTCTCGCCAAATTAGTCGTTCCACATTCGCCACCCTCGCCTCCCCGCCGCTCGCTCGCATCGCTCGCACGTGGCCACGCAGCATCCGCCAATCGTCGTATGTGTCCACGTCGTACCACGGCGGCAGCAGAGCGAGACGAGCGGAGGCCGCACGAACGCGCTCGACTGTTTGCTCCAACACACGCGATGTGCTCCAGGCAATGTTTGTGAAAATCGGCAGGTCATGATGATTGCAGCCGATTAAGTAGTACCCACCGTCGAACGCAGGACCAAGAACGACATCGTGATCGGCGAGTAAGTCAAACGCAGAACGCACATATTCCATCGGCAACGTCGGGCTGTCCGAACCGATGGCGACGATGCGCGAGTGACCGCGCTGGCGAGAGAGCGTGAAAAAATGTTGCAATCGCTCGCCGAGATCGCCGCCCGACTGCGCGATCAGTTCGTAGCGAATGCCGCACAGTGACGTGAAGAATGTGGTCGCAGACAGCGGTGCGAACACGACCGCGCGGTGAACATCGACCTGGGTGAATCGATCCAGCGTGTCGACGAGAAACGCCTCGGCGACGCGACAGGCCCATTCCGCCGAGGTCCCCTCGGCAAGTCGCGTCTTCACCGTGCCGACGATCGGCTGTTTGGCGAATATGCCGAGCATGGAGTGCGTCCCCGGGAATCTTGTTTAGCCGCTCGCCTTTGGCGAGCGCGACCGTGTGCCGTGCAACACGTCGATCGTGCTCGCCAAAGGCGAGCGGCTAAACATGGCTATCGCACAATGTTCCGATAGCTGCGATCCTTTACCTCCACGAATAACTCCCGCCGTGACGAGGTTGCCGGGCGCGGCTCGTCGGCGTGGGCGTGCGGATTCGCCAACGGGGCCGGTGCGGCATCCTGACGCGCTTGCTTGGCCAGTTCAGCGCGGATGTACTCGAGCGCTTTGTCCATGACGCGATCGCTGAATTCCTTGGCGGGCTTCTTGTCGCCGTTCGGTTCCGCCTTCGCGGGTTGATCCGGCCGTCTGACGATGTCGCGGTCGCGCCGCCATTTGAAGTATTCGAGACGTTCTTCATCAGTCAGTTTGACGTCGTATCCCTTGCTAGGTTTAACACCCCATTCGTCGGTATCTTTGCTGTCGGGGAAGCGATGAATGTTGCGCCCGCTAGGTCGCCAATAGCTTGCGGTGGTTAGCTTCAGGGCGGTTTGGCTGTCCTCCATTTCGATGAGGTTCTGCACGCTGCCTTTGCCGAAGCTGCGTTCGCCGACGATGATAGCGCGAAGATGATCTTGCAGAGCAGCCGCGACGATCTCGCTGGCGCTGGCGCTGTAGCGGTTGATGAGGACCGCCATGGGATAATAAGTTCCGGGCTTCATGTTGCTGCGCAATTTGGAAATGAAGTTTTCGTCGATGGTATTGCCTCGGCCTTTGGTGGTAACGACCGATTTGCCGTCTTGGATGAACATCGACGTGACATCGACAGCCGCGCGAAGCAGGCCGCCAGGGTTGTTGCGTAAATCGACGACCAGGCCGCGCATGCCGGTTTTCTGCAGGCCGTCCACGACGCGCGTCAGTTCCTCGACAGTGGTTTCGGTGAAAGCGTTGACACGGACGTAGGCGATTTTGGAACCGGGATCGACCCAGAAGTCCCATTTTTTCAGGTCGATCTTGTCGCGTTGGTCGCCCATGACGCTTTCAATTTTGATCTCGGCTCGCGTCATCTTCAAGTCGACCGGTTGCTTGCCGCCTTCGTGAAGAACGGAAAGGGTGACATCGGTGCCCGGATCGCCCTGTATGTGATCGACGACTTTTTTGAGATTCCAGTCGAGGATGGAGGCACCATCGATCTTGACGATGAGATCGCCCGCCATGACGCCGGCTTCGTAGGCGGGTGTGCCGGCCATCGGGCTTTCGACGAGGAACCCGCCCGAGCGCGGATCGATGCCGAGCCGAATGCCCACCCCGCCGAACTTGCCTCGCGTGCTTTGGCGGAATTGTTTGTATTCCTCGGCTCCGATGAACGCGGAGTGCGGGTCGAGCTTTTCGAGTCCGCCATTGATCATCGCTTCGATGAGTTCACGCGACTTTTCTTGATCGAGTTCGCGGACGTAGCGTTTCTGCACCTCTTCAAGCACATCGACGATGAGCTTGAGGTTCTCATGTTTTTTCTGCACGCTCGTCAAACGTAATGGCGCGCTGTAAGTGAGCGAAATCCCCGCGACGGCAGCGAGGGTGATGCCAAGCAACCAAGCAAGATTCCAGCGTGACATGGGAAGTCAATCCTTTGTGGAGGTTAAGTCGATGCCAAGGTTTAGGTGGAATTATACCGCCAGGCGACGTTTTTGTGCGATAGCAGTATTGTAGCACTTGCATGAAGTCCCCGGCAGAGTATCGAAACCAACCATGGCCTGCTGAAAAGCGCTGATGACGGGAATCGAATGGAAAACGTTCGTATCCGCAGTGAAAAATAGGCGATGTTAGAACCACCTGTTTTGCGTAGAACAGATGATTCAGAAGAGCCCAATCGAGACATCAGAATAGATTGATCTGTTAGCTGGATTTGAACCAGCTCTTTGCACAACGTTCCATGCGTACCTTTACCTACACCTCCGAATACGCCGAGCGCGAGCCGACCCGCGCGGAGATCAACGCCCTGCCCGGCGTCACTGTCGTCGAGTTCGGGGCGCCGTGGTGCGGGCATTGCCAGGCGGCACAAGCGGGCATCGCGGCCGGATTTGGCCTTTCGCCTAACGCACGTCACGTCAAGATCCACGATAGTCGTGGGCAGCCGCTCGGCCGATCGTTTCGCGTCAAGCTTTGGCCGACTCTGGTTTTCTTGCACGACGGCGTCGTTCTCGCACAGCTCGTTCGGCCCGATGACGATCAGATTTTTGCCGCGTTTGCTTCACTTCTTGGCGAAAACGCAGATTAAACCGTTGACACTTGGCCATCGGAATGCGAAACTGACCTTCCCGCCCCTTTGCGCGGAAAATTCACCACAGAGCACACGGAGAACACAGAGAGAAGACAAGGGACCAAGACAAAGCATAAGTTCCACTCTCCTCATTGTATTTCTCCGTGTTCTCCGTGGTGAGTTTCTCGAGTCAGTATCCCGCCGGTGCGTATCGCAAATTTGCAAGGAGTCTCTCCGATGACACGCCGTATTGTCGTTCTCGTTGCTGTGATGTTTGGAATAGCGCTCGCCGGTTGGCCTGCTCTAACAGGCGCGGGCGACAAGAAAGCCGGCCCCGAAGTCGTCGCCACGCTCAAAGGCCATACCGACATCGTCTACGCCGTCGGCTACAGCCCCGATGGCAAATATGTCGCCACGGCGAGCTTTGACAATTCCGTCAAACTCTGGGACGCAACCACCGGCAAAGAGATCAAGACCTACGGCGGCACGCTCGGCCACACCAAGCAGGCGATCGCCGTTGGCTTTAGCCCGGATGGCGCCATGCTCGCTTCCGGTTCGACCGACAACACGCTGAAGGTCTGGGACGTGCCGGTCAATTCGCCGATCCGCTCGTTTAAGACCAGCGACAGTCTCTCAGCCGTCGCGTTGAGTGTTGACGGCACGAAGCTGGCGTTGGCGGGCAAAGACGGCTCGCTCAAGCTCGTCACGCCCGCGGAGTTCAAGGAACTCGTCAAGTTTGAGGCAGGGCATAAAGGCGCCATCACCGCGCTCGCCTTCAACGCCGCCGGCACGCAACTCGCATCGGTCGGCGTCGATCGCATGCTACGCTATTGGAACACCGCGACCGGCCAGATTGTCGCCACCGTCGGCGCCCACATCGGCAGCGTCAATGGCCTGGTCATCAACCCAGGGACAGCCGGCGCGATCACCGTCGGCGACGACGGCTTCCTGAAAATCTGGTCGCCGACGCCGGTTGCTTCCAAGACGCTGCCGGGCCACGCCTCAACGATCCGGGCTTTGGCGATGACGACCGACAACGCGTCGTACTACACGGCAAGCGACGATCGCACGGTCCGTCAGTTCGGCCTCGCCGCCGCCAAGGAAACGCGCTCGCTGACGGGGCCATTGGCGAATATCGTCAGCGTGGCGACGCATCCGAATAACACGTTCATAGCCGCCGGCACCGCCGATAGCCGAGTCTTTTTGTGGAACAACACCGACGGCAAAGTGCTGACGAACTGGCTCGCCCACGCCGGCGCCGTGACGAGCGTGCAGGTTCAGCCCCAGGTAACGCAGCTGATGTCGGCGGGTGGCGACGGCCTCGTCAAGTTCTGGGCCGCGCCCGCTCTGGCACCGCGCATCTTGACCCACGCTGATGCAGTGCTTGCCGTTGCGACCAGTGTCGATGGCAAGAAGATCGTAACCGGCTCGACGGACAAGATCGTTCGCATCTTCGATTCGACGAAGCAAGCACTCGAAAAACAATTCGCCGGCCACACCGGCCCCGTCACCGCCGTCGCGCTCAGCGCCAATCTGTTATTGCTCGCGTCCGGCGGAGCGGACAACACCGTGCGGATATGGAATCAAGCGACAGCGAAGGAATCCGACGTGCTCCTCGCCCATGGCGCACCAGTGACGGCGTTGCAATTCAACGTAGGCAACACGCAGATGCTGTCGGCCTCCGAAGACGGCGCGGTCAAGCTCTGGGCGTTGCCGATGGTCGCGCCGAAATCGCTGGTTCATCCCGATGCGATTGCCGTGCTGACGCTGTCACCCGATGGCGCGAAAGCGATCACCGGAGGCAACGACAAAACAGTGCGCGTCTGGAACCTCACCAGCGGCTTGAAGGAAAAGGACTACCTCGGCCCGACGCTCGCCATTACCTGCGTCGGCGTCGCCCGCTCCGGCGCCACGCTCGCCGCCGGCAGCGCCGACAAAACGCTGACGCTGTGGAGCGCCGCCGACGGCAAGTCGCTGCACAAGCTGCCGATGCCCGCCCTGCCACAGTCGGTGACGTTTAGCGCGGACGGCCAAAGCGTCTTCGTCGGCCTGGCTGATGGGAACATCAAGCAGATCAAACTCGCCGACGGCAAAGAAATCAAAACGCTGCCCGCGACCCACAAAGGCGCAGTCGTGTCGCTCGCACTCAGCGTCAAGGGCGACTTGCTCTACTCGGCAAGTGCGGACAAGACAATCCAGACCTGGGCCTTGCCCGATGGCACGCCGAAAATCAAGCTCGATCACGTCGGCGCGATCGTTGCCATGACGCTGTCCAAAGACGGCACGAAGATCGCAGCCGTCGGCGATAAGGTCGTCAAAGTCTGGAACGCCGCCGACGCCAAGGACCTCGGCACGATCAAACTCAGCGCGGACGCCAAGGACATCGCCCTCTCGCCCGATGGCACGCGCGTCCTCGTCGCCGGCGCGGACAAGCTGGCACGCATCTACGAACTCGATGGCACGTTGCTCGAAACGCTGCCCCACGATGGTGCGGTTCATGGCGTGGCTTATGTCGATGCCAAACGCGTCGTCACAGGCGGAGCCGACAAACTCGCGCGACTCTGGACATCGTCGCTCGTTTGGCAACGCAAGCACCAGGGGCCGGTTCGCTTCGCCACCTTCTCGCCCAAGGGCGACCAAATCATCTCCGCTGGCGAGGACAAGGCGATCAAGCTGTGGAACGTCGCTGACGGCAAAGAAGCCAAGGCGATCGTGCACGACGCAGCAATCACCCACGCCAGTCTGTCAGCGGATGGCACGAAGCTCGCTGTCGCCGGCGCGGACAAGAACGTCAAAGTCATCACGCTCGCCGACGGCAAAACCGGCCCCGCAGTCACGCTACCGGTGGCCGTGCAAAGCATCGCCCTCACGCCGAACGGCCAACGCCTCGCCTATGCCATCGCCGACGGCGCGACGACGGCGATCCGCGTGCACGATCTCGCGCTGGGCAAGGACGTGCAAACGCTCACCGACCACGCTGCGATCGTCAAAGCGATGCAGTTTCTCACCGATGGTCGCACGCTTGTCACCGCATCGCAGGACAAGTCGGCCAAGCTGCTCGATGTCAACATCCTCGGCGCGCTGGTTGCCCATTCCGCCGGCGAAACGTTTGCGCAATATCACTCCACCGGCACGCAGGTCGTCAGTGCGGGAGCCGACAAGATCGTCAAACTCTGGGACAGCGCCAAAGGCGTCGTCATAAAAACGTTTGGCCCTGTTGCCGATCCGGTCAAGGCCGTTGGCTTCAGCAAGGACTTCACGAAAGTCGCCGTTGCATCGGGCAAATCGCTGAAGGTCTGGAACCTCGCCGACGGCAAGGAAGTCATCACGCTCACGCATCCCGCCGACGTGCTGTCGTTCTCGTTCAGCCTCGATGGCACGCGCATCGTCACGGGTTCAACCGACAAGCAGACGCGTGTCTGGGATCCGACCACGGGCAAGGAGCTGCAGTTCTTCGCCCAGGCCGACCCCGTCGATGCCGTTCAGCATCTCGCCAATAACGTTATCATCTCCGCTTCGGGCAAGGTAACGCACATCGACACGGCAACGATCACCAAAGCGATCCCCGTCGATACCGGTGCAACGTACGCTCTCGCTCTCGCGCCGGCCAACACGCACGTATTCACGGGAGGAGCGGACAAGATCGTCAAACGTTGGGTGCTCGCAACCTTTGCGAAGGACGGCGATTTCCCCGGCGCAGGCGGTGCAGTCAAGGCAATCGCCATTTCCAAAAACGGTTTGCTGCTCGCTGTCGGCGGCGTCGATCAAACGCTCAGAGTCTACACGACTGTCGATTCCAAAGAAGTCGGGAGCCTGAAGATGTCTGGCGAGGCCAAGGTGCTTGCCTTCACGCCGAACAACCTCGCGCTGGTTGGAGCGACGGCGGGCAAGACGCTGTCCGCCTGGTCGGTGCCGTTCACGGCGGGTCAACCGATCACCAAGGATTTCCTCGAACCGGTGCAAGGTTTCACGACGCCCGACCTGCTCTCCGACATCACCATCGCGGCTGACAACGCTTCGATCTACAGCGCTGGAGCGGACAAGGCGATGCACGTCTACCGCCTGGCCTCGCCTGCCCCGACGCGCAACTTCCCGCATCCGAATCTCGTCGATACCGTCGCCTTCCAACCCAAGGGCACGCTACTCGCCAGCGGCGGGCACGATGGCAAAATCCGAATCTTCGATCTCGTCAAAAACGTGCAGCAGAAAGAAATCAACGCCCATTTCACAATCGTCCAGAAGAACAACGTCCCGCAGCCGATCTATTCCATCGTCTTCTCGCCCGATGGCAAACAACTGCTTTCGTGCAGTTACGATAGCAGCATCAAGCTCTGGGATGTCGCCAGCGGCAACCTGGTCAAGGAATTCAAGGCGTATGAATTGAAGACGTTTGAAAAGGGCCATCAGGAACCGGTCTACGCCGCCACGTTCAGCCAGGACGGCAAGTTCATCGCATCCGGGTCGAGCGGCTTGGAACGGGCGATCAAGATTTGGAACCTCGGCGACGGCAGCGTCGTTCGCGATCTCGCCAACCCGAACTACAAAGCCGCTCCCATGTTTACGCCAGCCGCCCATCCCGGTGCGGTGACGGCGCTGCATTTCACCAAAGACGGCAAACATCTGATCAGCATTGGCGACGCCCCCGCCAACCACGGCTTCGTCGGCATCTGGGAATGGCAGACCGGCAAAATGGTCACGAGCCACACCCTGCCCCTCGGCGTCTTCCAGGGCTTCGCCGTTTCGCCGGACGAAACCACCATCGCCGTCACCGCCGGCAACCGCGACCGCAAGAATGCCAATCCGGTGTTCAATGCGGCGTATGTGTTGAAAATGGGAACATTATTGAAGTGACGATTTGTTTAGCCGCTCGCCTTTGGCGAGCGCGAACGCGGCGTATTTCCGAATCGCACCAAAGCGCCGCGCCCGCGCTCGCCAAAGGCGAGCGGCTAAACAAAATCCTATTGTTTCGGCGCCGCAATGATCGCCCGCACATATCCGATCACATCCGCCACATCGCGTGGCGACATATCCTTCTCCAAGCCTTCGGGCATCATCGATTTGCCGGTGCTTGATAGGTCGTCGAGTTCGTTGCGCAATAACTGATGCAGCTTGCCGTCGTTCGCGGTGAGGGTGATCGTCGTACTCGTCTCGGCCGAGAGGATGCCGGTGTACGTTAAACCCTTCTTGGTGCTGGCGGCATAATTGATGTAGCGCGTCTCGACGGCCCGGTTCGGATCGAGCATCGCCGTCAGCAGACCCTGCGCCGACTTATCGCCGACCGACATCAAGTCCGGCCCCACGTTCTGTCCCACGCCGCCCAGCTTATGGCAGGTCGCACACGTTTTGGCAAACAGCTTACCGCCACGCGTCGGATCGGCCTTGTCGGGCATCTGAAGCCAATAGAGATCAACGAGCTTACCACGATTCGGATCGCCCGCAGCACCAAAGATCGCCTGAGCCGTCGCCCGAATCTCGGCGTCCTTGTGCTGAAGCAAGCGCTGCCGACGGACCGCATCGATCTCGCTGGGGGGAATTTTCTTCAGCTTGATCGTTTCGAGCATTTGTCTCGTCCAAAGCGGATGGCTCAGAAGCGCATCGAGCACCTGACCGCGCAGGGCCGGGCTATAGCTCTTCCACGGTGCGAGCAGCAGATTCGGGACACGCGCATCATTATCGCCGCGGAGTTGGTTGATGGCCGCCGACTGCAAATCGTCCGGCGATTGAGGCGTCAACAGGGCGGCGAGCCGTTTGCGATCTACGGCGTTGTCGTCAATGCCACGGCTCAGCATGCGGATGGCTAGGAACCGATCGGCCGGCGGCGCTTTGGAATTCTCCACGATCTCGACGGCCTTGGCATGAAGCTTCTTCAGATGCGGAATGATCTTTTCGTTGTCCTCGGCCTTGATTCCTTTGAGGAAGCCGCTCAGAGACGAGGCGTTTTTTTCCATCGCGTTGATCATGTTGGCAACGTAGACCAGTTGCAAACTGGTGGAAACGTCCTTTCGCGTTTCGATTTGCGAAACGAAAAGCCGAATCGCATCGAGCGGTTCGCCGTACACACCGGCCAACTTCATCAACGGCCCGAACGCGGCAGCCGAGATCTTCGGTTGCTTGATCGCTTCGTCGAGAACGCCTTGGAAGTTTTTCTTGGAAATGGAGCTGAGAGCCGCTGCGAAGATGTAACCGTCCTGACCTTCTTTGCAAAGCATTTTCGCAAGTTGGACATTTGAAAACTTGAGTTCGCCGAGAATGTAGGCGATTTGCATCTGGCATTGCGGATCGCGTTCCTCCAGAAGCTTGGTCAGCGCTTCGTCGGTAAAAAAACTAGGGCGGTACTCAGCGAAGGCCAGGGCGTGTTTGCGAATAGAGGGGTGCGAGTCGTTTAGCATTCTGTCGAGATATTGGTGGCCGAGGCCGAACATCTCCTCATGAACGTAGCACGCATGCAGCCGGGCTGGCGGAACCTTGGTAGTCTCTATGATTTTCTCCAGGCCGTCGATGCCCATGCCATGCTTGGTGCGAGAAAGAAGTTGATGGGCCATATCACGTGTCCAGCCGCTTGGACTTTCCAACAGCGACACCAGTTCCCTCGGCGTCTTCTTGTCCAGCCGCTCGATGTCGCGCGGTTTCCTCCCCTCTGGAACCACGCGATAGATGCGGCCCTTGTCGTGGCCGGCGCGGAGGTCGAGTTTCTTTTGCCAGTCTTTCGGTATCCATTCGGGATGCTCGATGACGTAGCGGTACATGTCCGCAATCCACAATGCACCGTCGGGGCCGACCTGAATCATCGCCGGGCGGAACCAGTTGTCGCTCGAGGCGAGAAACTCCGACGTCTGCTCGTCATCGGCGCGCTGGCTGGTGAACGTCACGCCCTTGGGCTTCATGATCTCGCGATGGATGAGGTTGTGGACTGGTTCGCTGACAAACATGTTGCCTTCAAACTCTTTGCCGAACAGCGTGTCGCGATAGATGATCGTGCTGCACGCACTCGTGAAATGATTCAACCCCTGCGGTGTGTTGAAGCGAGGCAACGGCTTGGAAATCGGAAAGACCGGCTGAGCGCCTGGCTTGACGGGGACCTGCACGCGGACGTCGGGATAGAGCACGTGCGGATTGCGTTTGAGATAGCGATCTTCGAGGACGTAGTGGAACATCGGGTTGGAGTTGTTGTTGCCAAACCAGTTGCCCCAATCATCGCGACATCGGCCAAACTGCGACTGCCCGCTGACGGCTTCGAATTCGCCGGTGTCGGGTTTGAGGCGAAAATCCCGGCCACGGATGTCGGTCACTTTGCCTGTCTTGATCGATTTGACGAGTCCGCCCGAGTCGCCGTTGGCGCCATAAATCCAATTGTCGATGCCCCAGACGAGGCCATTGACGCGATGCTGCTGGTTGCCCTCGTTGAAGCCGGTGAAGAGGATTTCTTTCTTGGCCGCCTTGCCATCTTTGCCGACCTCGGCATAGAAGATGTCGGGAGCGCAGGTAACGAGCACGCCGTTCTTGTAGGGGAAGACGCCGGTGGGGAAGCCGAGGCCGTCCATGAAGAGCGTCATTTTGTCGTAGGGGCCGTCGCCCTCGGGTTTGGTTTTTTCGAGGTACTTGATCTTCCCGCCGGGCTTGCCTTTGCCATCGAGGCCGAGGGGATAGTCGCCCATTTCGACGACCCAGAACTTGCCGTCGGGCCCCCAGGCAAAGGCGATGGGGCTTTGCACGAGCGGTTCGCTGACCATGAGCTCGACCTTGAACCCGGGCCGAGTCTTAATGCAAGCGAGCGAGTCACCCGGCGACTTTGGGCCAGGCTCCATTTTGAAGGGCTGGGCTTGCAGCGATGGGACGAGTGTGAAGAGCAATGACGCGGAAAGCAGGAAACGCATGGCAAGCCTCCGAAGTTTAGCCGCTCGCCTTTGGCGAGCGCGGACGCGGCGTCAATCGATTGCCGTGCGCCAGGTCCGCGCTCGCCAAAGGCGAGCGGCTAAACAAATTCTGCAATTACTTCTTGTTTTCCTTCGCCGCCTTCGCACGTAGAAACGCTTGGATGAAGTCGTCAATCTCGCCGTCAAGCACCGCCTGGATTTGGCCCGATTGGGTGTCGGTCCGCACGTCCTTCACCAGCGTGTACGGCTGCATGACGTAGTTGCGAATTTGGCTGCCCCAGCTCACTTCACCCTTTTCGTCATACTGCCTTTCGGTCTCGGCTTTGCGTTTCTGCTCCTCGACGCGATACATCTTCGCCTTGAGCAAGGCCATCGCGTTGGCGTCGTTCTTGTGCTGGCTGCGTTCCGTTCGGCTCTCGGCGGCGATGCCGGACGGGAGGTGCGTGTAGCGAACGCCCGATTCGGTTTTGTTCTGATGCTGTCCGCCTGGGCCACCGCTGCGGAACGTATCGCGCCGCAGATCATCGGGTTTGATTTCGATGTTGATCGTGCCCTCAATATCGGGCGCAACATCGACGGCGGCAAACGACGTGTGTCGGCGAGCGTTCGAGTCGAACGGGCTGATGCGCACAAGCCGATGGACGCCGATCTCGCTTTGCAAGTAGCCGTAGACGTAGTCGCCGCGAATGGCGATGGTCGCGCTGCGGATGCCGGCCTCGTCGTTCTTGAGTTCGTCGATCATTTCGAGTTCGTAGCCATGCCGTTCGGCCCAGCGCGTATACATGCGGAGGAGCATCTGGGCCCAATCGCATGCTTCGGTTCCGCCCGTGCCGGCGCTGATTTTAAGGAAAGCGTCGGACGCATCTTGCGGGCCGGTGAACATGGCGCGCAGATCGAACTCGTCGAGCTTCTTCTCGACCGCGAGCAATTCAGTTTCGAGTTCGCCTTCGAGGGACGGATCCTCGGCGCAGAGTTCGCACAGGGCGTTGACATCACTCGCGCTGCTCTCGAGAGCGCCAAACGGATTGATCAATCCGTTGAGCGGCTTGAGCTGTTTGATCGTTTGCTGGGCTTTCTCCTGGTTGTCCCAGAAGTTCGCCTGGCCCATGAGTTCGGTGAGCCGATCGCGCTCCTTGCGTTTATTAACGAGGTCAAAGAGAGTCCCGGAGCTGGGTGAGACGGGCGATTACGTCGTCAGTGCGTCGGCGGAGGTCGATGTTCATGGGTTTTGGTCCTCTCAATTCCCGCAGTGATTGTTTTGCCGCGACAGCGGAGCGAGGCTTGGTGATATATATCGTTGTCACGTCGCATCCGCGCCCCGCTGGGCGTCACGGCTAATCTTCATGTTATCCATTGTATCATAAAGAAGATTGCCGATATAACGACTCCATGATCCGACTAACCACTCCGAATGACACCGATACCCTCGTCGCACTCACCGAGGCGACGGAGCACTTCAAACCTCTGGAAATCGTCGCGCTGCGTGAGGTGCTCGACGATTATCACGCCGTCAATCACGCCGACGGGCATTTCGCGCTGACGCTCGAAGAAGCCGGCGTGATTCTCGGCTTCGTTTATTACGCACCGGCCGAGATGACCGAGCGGACCTGGCAGCTTTGGTGGATCGCGGTAAGAAAGGACCAGCAAGGCCGTGGCGCGGGCACGCGATTGTTGCATCACGTCGAAAGCGAAATTCGCGATCGGCATCGGGGCAGGGTGCTGTTTATCGAGACCGGCTCGCTCCCGCTGTATGATTTGACGCGGGCGTTTTACCTCAAAAATGACTATGAGCAACACGCGCTGTTGAAAGACTTCTATGCCGCCGGCGACAGCATGGTGGTGTTTCGCAAGGGATTTTAATCGCTTCCCGTTTGGCGCAGCGACGCCTGCGGACTATTCTCCGCGGTATACTCCTATGCTTCGGCAGGAATGCTCAGCGGAATCGTCTCAGTCATGAATCCTCCGAGAAACCATACTCTGAACGGCTAGATTTGTCCGATCCATTGAATGGTGGCACAGACATTCTTGTCTGTGTTTGCGGTTTACACAGACAGGAATGTCTGTGCCACCAATGCGACAAATCCAACCGTGTGAAGTATACACCGCCATAGAAATTCAAAATCGCCAAGGCCAAAGGCTCAGCACGCGAACCGCCCTACTTCCCATCCAGATCGTCCGTGTCCAGGCGACCTTCCGCTTGCAGTTTGCGGAACATTTGCAGCGTTTGCCGAATACCTTCCACCAGAGGCGTAAGCGGCATTGGGCCAAGGTCGCGCTGCAACGCGCTGTCGTCGAGATCGTAGGCGATCGCGATCTGGCGTTCGCCGAAGGTAATCAGATTCGCGGCGCCCGGCTCGGCTTCAACCATCGCGCGGTGCAGCGTCGGCAGATCGACGACGTGGCCGCGTAGGTTGTACGACTTCGCGCCTTGGTACGGCGTTTCCAGGCAGCGGACGACGATCCTGGCTACGTCGTCCACGTACTGCATATCCTGGATGCCGCCATAGGTGATGTGATACTTGCGACCCAAGGCGAGCGACTTGATCGCCTTGGTTGGTTCGCTCGTCATGCCGAAATCGCGGCCGACGCCGAAGACGGTCCACGGCCTCAGGCCGACGCTGGAGATGCCGTTGTCCTGAAAGTAGATGCGGGCGTTGCCTTCGTTGGTGCATTTGAAGACGCCGTAGTGCGTCGAGGGCGTCAGCGGCACATCGTCGGCAAGGCGGCCCTTCGCATAATGCTCCGGCGGCCCAAACACGGCGGCCGAACTCGTGTAGACGAGGCGCTGCACCTGGCCGTGCAGCTGCTTCACTGCCTCGAACACCGCCAGCGTGCCGAGAACGTTGACCTTCGCGCCGAGGATCGGATCGGCCCGACACGTCGGCACCTGCAAGCCCGCGAGATGAACGATGTGCGTTATCGCGTTGCGCTCAAGGCTTTCGCGCAGGCGTGTCAGGTCGGTCACGTCGCCTTGCACAAACGAGACCTGGCGAACCAGGGCTTCGTCCATGATTAACCGCATGCGCTTGGGGTCTTCCTTGAGATCGTAAACCCAAACGCGATCGCCGCGTTGCAAAAGGTTGCGAGCGATCCAACTGCCAATGCAGCCATAGCCGCCGGTGAGAAGAACATTCATGGGAATTCCGAAGTATTATTGTTTAGCCGCTCGCCTTTGGCGATCGCGGATTAGTATGCATGCATGGCCGAATCCGCGCTCGCCAAAGGCGAGCGGCTAAACGGGGAAACAAATGAGGATCAGAAAAACCAGCGTGTCACATCGATGTAGAGAACAAAGAGCATGAGCGAGGCGATCGCCAGCAGGCCGGCGATGGTCGCCCAACTGCGAACCGCTTCATTGGCCGGCTGGCCACGGATTTTTTCGTAAAGCAGAAACACCATATGCCCGCCATCGAGCACAGGGATCGGCAAAAAATTGACGACCGCGAGGTTGATGCTAATCAGCCCCAGGAAGAACACGAACTCGCCCCACGGCAGGCCCGCGAAAATATAGGCCCCGCGCGCGATCGTCAATGGACCGCCGAGGTTGAAAACCGAGATGCGCCCGGTTACCATGCCGCGAATATTCAGGAAAACTTCAAACATACGGCGATAGGTATCGCGGAGACCAAGCCGGGCCGCTTCTAGCGGATTCGACGCTTTTACAAGGCGCATATCTTGGGCGAACAACCAACCGTAATGCGCCAACGGCCAGGATTTGTCGTCACGGATCGGAATGTCGATCTCCAATTCTTCCTGATCGCGTTTGACCTTGAATTGGAGCTTTTTAAGCGTCATTGGGTAATTGAAAAACTCCGACGCGCTCGCCCATTGCGTGTCCTGCAAGCTCTTCTTTTGCCAATCGACCTCGACTACCTTGTCGTAGCCGACCATGTCGTAACGGATATTGAGAAGGATGTCGCCTGGTTTCATAAGCGAATCCTTCGTAACACCGGCGACAATCGTTTTCACCTGGTAGCCAATTCCCAATTCAGGAACGGCAATGGGCGACGACGGAGACAACGGCATCACCCGCTCATAGCGAAAATCGACGTCCCACGGCACCTTCAATTCAACCGTTTCATATTGCGAGCCGGCGGCCTCCTTGGGATCCTTATGCCGACGCAATTTCAGCTTTACTTCTCGCTTGTTCTTGCTCTGTGCTTTATCGAGAGCGTCGGCCCATTGGCGAAGTTGAATCGGCAGGCGTTCGGGGTCCAAGGCGTTGTCCTTAAATTCCACCGTTTTGCCATCCGCGCCGAGCACACTCACCGATTGGATAAGGTCGCCTTCGGTTTTCTTGTCGCGGTCCGGTCCACGAACGTCGTGCTTGGCAGCGGAAGAATTTTTTTGCACAACGAGGATCGGTCCCATTTGCATGCGTATGCCCAAATCCGGGCGAAACATCGGGGCGACCTTGATGTCCAACATCGTCGGATTCTTGTCCCCGCCGCGGCGCACGCGCAGGGTGACCTCTTTGCCGGCAAGATGATGCATGCGGCGTTCAAACTCGAAAAAATCCCGCTTGCCGAGGCCGGGGTGGCGCGGGTCCTCCGGAAGATCTGTGATCTTGGACCGGTCATCGGGATCGGACATGCCGACGATGACATCGCCGTACTCGAACCCCGCCTTGGCCGCCGTCGTACCTGGTGCGAATGGCCCGTCGAGCGAATCGCGGCGGGCGGCAAGTTGCAACCTGCGAGGCGACGACACGCCGATGACAGGCCGGTGCGCTTTTGTGCCCTCGGTTTGAACCGCCGCGACGGTGGTTTCAATAGGAAGACCGCCAGGCCGTTGGAAGGTCAATTCGATTTGCTCTTCGTCCCGACTGTTGATGACGGCCGACATGAGGTCGGCAAAGGTCGGATCGTCGTATTCACCGAAAGTTGTGAAACGCGCTCCCGTGCGGAGTCCTTCTCTGTACGACGGACCGCCGGAATCCATCAGCCAAATCACCGCGACGGGATTCTCCTTGCCCGGCCCTTCATATACTGCGATGAAACAGACAATCGCCAGGATCGCGTTCATGATGACGCCGGCCGAGATGATGAACATGCGCTGGCCGACGGTCTTGCAGCGATAGCTGCGCGGATCGTCTTCGCTGCCGTCGCTCGATTCGTCGCCATCGACTTGGCCGAGCATTTCCACGTACCCGCCGAGCGGAATGATGGCGAGCTTGTAGGTCGTTTCGCCCCAGGTGAATCGGCAGCCCGGAATGGCCGGCCCGAAGCCGATGCTGAACATTCGCACGTTGACATCGCACCACTTGGCCGCCATGAAATGGCCCAGCTCGTGGAGGAAAATGATGAACGACAAACCCAACGCCGCCTTCACGATCGCGCCAACGTCCTCCAGACTGAACTTGTAAAAGACGTACACGACGCCGAAGCCGATCATCGCCAGCATCACCATATTTGACGGCGTGAATAGCCCGTCCGCATTGGCCTCCTCCGCGCTCGCGCTCGTCGAGGATGCGTCCGGCGGCGGAACGGCAGGCGTCATCGATTCCGGCTTTACTCCTTCGTTGCTATCCAACGCAATACCTCCTGACGAGACCACCGATCCAAAGCGATTAATTCGCTCAAGGCCGGTCGCTCGCTGTAATTGTGATGATCCAACACCTCTCGGCATACGCGCGGTATATCCAAAAACGCGATCCGCCGATCCAAAAAAGCGGCCACGGCGGCTTCATTCGCTCCATTGAGCACCGCCCCGCACGTCCCGCCTCGCTTCGCAACCTCAAAACCCAACGCTAATGCCGGGAACGTCTCAAGGTCCGGCTGCTGAAAGTTCCAGCCACGCAACTCGTCCCATTTCATCCGTTTCGCCGGTCCTGACAACCGCTCTGGATACGTCAAGGCATACTGAATCGGCAGGCACATATCGGGCGGCGACAACTGCGCCACAATCGATCCATCTGTGAATTCTACGAACGAATGGATAATCGACTCCGGGTGGATGATGACCTGAATCTTCTCCGGTTCCAATCCGAACAGCCAACGCGCCTCGATGACCTCCAACGCCTTGTTCATCAGCGTGGCGGAATCGATCGTGATCTTCGGCCCCATGTTCCAGGTCGGATGCTTCAACGCCTGTTCCGGCGTGATGTCGGCCAACTCGGCGCGCGTGCGCCCACGGAACGGCCCGCCGCTCGCCGTCAACACGATACGCTCGATCTCGCGAGGTTGGCCGGACTGCATCGCCTGGAGGATCGCGCTATGTTCGCTGTCAACGGGCAGCAGTTTGGCGTTTTTCTGCCGGGCCAGCTCCATGACGAGCGGCCCTGCCATGACAAGCGTTTCCTTGTTGGCAATGGCAACGGTCTTGCCGGCTTGTAATGCCAACCAAGTTCCCGACAGACCCGCCGCACCGACGATCGCTATCAGCACGATATCGACGTCGGGATCGCTGACGATGGTGCCAATCGCGTCCTCGCCGGTCAGCAACTGGGTCCCTACCGGCATCTTCTGTAAGGCCAGCGCTTCTGCCGCCGCGGGATCGGTCGCCGTGATATAGCGAGGCCGATAGCGGCGGGCTTGTTCGAGTAGCTCCTCCCAGCGTGAATGAGCACTTAGCCCCCACGCCTGCAGCCGCGTCGGCAAGTGATCGATCACCTTTAGACAGCTGGTGCCGATCGACCCGGTCGAACCGAGTATCACGACACGCCGAGTGCATCCTGCGGCTGTGGAGGAATTCACGACAGACTCCCTCGCGGCCCAGCCGAACTGGCGAGCCGCGTCCTATCAGTTTATTCGTTTAGAGGGGATTGGCCATTTAAGCCGAGCGGGACTGCGGGGATAATAATTGTGAGGCTCGACCGAAAATCTACAACGCCCCCGTCGTTGGCCCCGGAGCCGGAAGCGTAAGCGACGGTGGCTTCAACCATCGCTTATGCTTCCGGCTCTGAAATGCGACTGTTGCCAAGGTCAGATATGTAAATCGTTCCTATCTCATTGACACTTCTTTACAATCGACCGCTTCGTCGAATACTGAATGACGGTGGTTTCGCGGTAATCGGCTACCGATACAGCGAATAGGCAAGCACGGCACACGTGTGAAATCCGTGTCTAACCTGTGCAATTGCCGTGTTTTCGCGCCGGCACGGATGTGAAACTCGCAGCGCAAAGAAAATCACTTTTGGCATGCGGCTTGCTCTGATTGGGGTTACTTATCAAACTTCGCACAAGACAAGGATGTCGTGCATGCGTCAGCTTTCTGCCTGGTGGTTGTTTTTTATTGGGTTTGCTGTGATGATCGGCGCAATACATGGCCTACGCTGGTGCGTGACCTCGGCAAATGCTGCGCCAGCGAGCCAAGTCGTTGCCGAGAGCACGGATGTCGCCGCCGCGAAGCGTCACGTCAGTGGTGTGCCGCAGCACTGGCGCTCCATGCTTTTGCAGCAGCAATAAGCGGGCGAAAGAAAACGCTTTTCTGCCACGCAACCTGTCGCTCCAGGCCGTCATCCAGAATCACCTTTGGCTGCCAACCGAGATTTCGGCGAAGTTTCGACGTGTCGGCAAACGTCGAACGCTGATCGCCGGGCCGCGCCAATTCGCGACAGATCGCGGCCCGGCGACCCAAGATCCTTTCGAGCTTTTGCAGAATGTCCCAAACCGAGGCCGTTTCGCTGCCGCCGAGGTTGTATGTCTCGCCAACAGGAGCGTTGAGCGCCAACACTGTGGCGTCGATGCAATCGTCGATATACGTGTTTCCGCGTACCTGCAAGCCGTCGCCGAATACCGTGATCGGCTGATCCTCCAGCATGGCGTTGATGAAGCGAAAGTAGCCCATATCGGGACGTTGCCTGGGACCATACACCGAAAAGAAGCGTAGCACAACGAGCGGCAAGTCAAACGCTTGGTAAGAGTGACACAAATGCTCTGCCGCGAGTTTGGTGACGCCGTAGGGCGATGCGGGCCGCGTCGGCATTATCTCATCGCCCGTGCTGAATTGGCCGTACACCGAGGACGTGGAGGCAAAGATGAACCGCTTCAGGCGATCCGCTTTCTTCACGGCTTCGAGCAGGCGATGCGTGGCCGTCAGGTTGCAACTTTGGTAGGCGTCGAAGTCGGTCCAACTTTGCGTCAACCCCGGCATGCCGGCGAGATGAAAGATCGCTTCAACGCCATCGAGTGCCGGGCCTAGCGCGTCGGTGCGTAGGTCGAGCCTGTGTTGCGTAAAGCGCGGTTCGCTTTTGAGCCCGGCGAGGTTACGCTCCTTTACCGCACGCGGGTAATAAGGAATGAACCCATCGATCCCGACGACCTCGTGGCCATCGCGCACGAGCCGTTCGCACAGATGCGAGCCAATGAAACCCGCGGAACCAGTGACGAGGCATTTCATCCGTGAACCTCTAACAGCGGCGAATCCATTGCCGTCGTGGCTAACCCAAAAAACTCACTACAGAGAACACAGAGAGCACAGAGAAAGACGACAGAAAAAGTTGTGGAAAAGAAAACTCAAGCCCAAGGGTGAGGTACTCCGAACCCTTGGGATCCCAGCGGTTCGGAGTACCTCACCACTGGGCTTTCATCAAATTCCACAACTCTCTCGCAGAATCACTTCTTCTTCTTCCTCGTGCAATTCTCTGTGTTCTCCGTGATCTCTGTGGTGCGTTTTTTCGGCGAGCTTTGCTTCGATACCGTCGAGTCGGCGATGCAGCCCGACGATGGCCTGATCGAGCATCGTGCAGCATTCGGACAGTTGTTGTACCATCAACACCAGGTCGCTGTTCACCTTCGATTGTTGACGTGAAAGCGCGTCAACATAGGCATGCTTGAAATTGTGCAGAACCTTCTTTTTGATGAATCGCTTGACCGGCGCCAGTACGCCTTCCGTGACATCGATATAGTCGCTCGGCAACACGCACGCTTGATGCGCTCGCGGCAACGCGCGACGCACGACATCGAGGAACGTGGCGGCAGGCGTTTCATTCGCAGCTGGCCCGGCCACGGAAATCACCAGAGCTATGTTCGCCTCGCCCGAAATCAGCGCCTCAGTGCCGTTGCGTTCACACCAGAGCCGAACACGATATCGACCGACGGGCGACGGCTGCGCGATTGGTATCGGCAGCACGATGGCCTGCCCAGGTTGCAGCATCTCCGCAATAGCATGCTCCCGGCGTGCGACAATGTTTCGACCGTCGCCATCGTCCACCTCACAACAGATCACCGTGCGCCCGCTGCCCTTATTGCTGGCGGCGCGGTCTCCCTCGTTAACTACGCGGATCGGCGCCAACACGGTGCTCGATCCAATTGCCGCGACAATCTCATCGCGCAGCGGTTCGACACGCAGTCGCTCCGTGGTTGAACGTGCGGGTTGCGTCAACATGTGATCCACGAACTCGGCGAAACGCTCCTGCCAGGCTTGTCGCGAAAATCGCTTGGCACGTTGGATACCGCGCTCGATCAACTGCTGACGAAGTGGAATGTGAAGGTGATCAATGGCGGCCAGGATGCGTGCGGTGAAGCAATCGGAATCGGTATAGCGAGCGTGGACGTATCGTTTGCCGTTCTCGCCGCGCTGGTGCCAAGCGCCGGGATTTTTGAGGAGTTCGTTGAGTTGCTGGGCAAACTCATCCGCATCGCCCGCAACCGTTCCGCCCGCGGCTCGCCCAATTTGGCCGACCAGCACGGCGCAATCGCGATGAGCGATGACGGGCGTCGCCTCGGCCCATGCTTCGAGTGCGACGAGCGACAGCGATTCGTTCGTCGAGAGTTGCACGAGGGCGCGAGCGCTGCCCAGCACCTTGTGTTTCGTCGCTTCATCCACCTGGCCCAGATTGCGAATCCACGATTCGTTCGGTACCGCAGTCTCGCCGGCTCCCATCAGTACGAGGTCAAGCTGCCCCGGATGCGTTACCTGGAATTGCCGCATCCAGTCGAACAGCGTCGGCAGATTCTTGTGCTCGGAATATCGCCCGCAATAGACAACGTAGGGCAGACCGTCCGAGCCTGAGCGGCAGCGAAGGACATCACTTGGCCCTTCGCTGCCGCTCAGGCTCGGACGGTCTGACGTGGAGCGCAATACCGTGTCAATCACCGTCGCATTGGGATGATTGATGCCAAGCTGCGCTTGTGTGAAGTTCTGCTCCTCCTCGCTGTGAAAGAGCAATCCGCCGACATTGCCGAAGGCACTCGGCCAGCACGAAAGGCGTGCCGTCGGTTCGTCGTGAAAGCACGGCAACAGCAGTATTTTGTCGGAGAACGCCTGCGCGATGTCTGCAGTCAGGCCAAACAGATATGGCCCAGTGATGACCGCATCGAACTCGTCGGCTCGCTGACGCAGTGCGTTCACGAGCGAGGTCGAATGAATGCTGTCGCGAAGATAGCGTTCGCCTTCGTCGAGACTAGGATCGCGCGTGCGAGGTACATTCGTTTCGATCGAGAATCGATGGACCGGAATGCCGTCAATCAGCGTCATGCCGGCTGGCAGGTCGTTGGCCCAGCGGTTCTCCGATTGCGTGCGAGTCGTGAATACTTCGACGTGATGCCCGGCCTGTCGAAGTTGCGTCGCAATGATGCGGAGCGACGTTTCCGCACCGCCAACGATCTCGGAACCATAGCGGAAACAGGCGATCGCAATGCGCTTTATTTCCGAGCCTGAGCGCCAGCGAAGGGCGCCACTTGGCCCTTCGCTGGCGCTCAGGCTCGGACAAGACGTCGGCTGGGCACGCTCGAAGACCCGACGGATTTGTCGCACAAGATCATCGACGTCGTTCGGCCTGAACGTCAGCCCGGCATCGCCGGCGGTTTCGGGCAACGCCGTTGCTCGCGCCGCCACGACGGGCAGACCGCTCGCCTGGGCTTCGATGACGGGCACGCAGAAACCTTCGTGCAGCGATGGCATCACGAGCAAGTCGGCGGCTTGATAATAGCGCGGCAGTTCGCGATCATCCACCGAACCGACGAATCGCACGCGGTTGGCCACGCCCAGGTCGCGTGCCAGTTCCTGGCATCGCGCCGCTTCGGTGGCGTACACGTCGCTGATGTTGCCGACGATCAAACCGTGATAGCCCGAGTCGAGTCGAGCCAATGCCTGGATCAGCATCGGCACGCATTTGTTACCCGCGAGACGACCGACGAAGAGGAGAGTTTTTGCTCCCTCTCCCTTGGGTCCTTCGGGAAAGAATCGCGACGTATCCACGCACAACGGCATCGTCGTCGTGTGCGCTGCGGGAAAGGAAGTCGCATTGAAAAGCTCCGCTCGATTCGCCTGGCTCATCGTCAGGGCGTGATCGGCGAACCAGACGTGTCCGCGCGAACGGGCGTCGCGCTCGAGACGATCGCGATTCGTCCCGGCCCAAAGTTCGGCGGGCGTGACACCGAGATAATCGAAGACGACGCGCGGCCCCGTTCCAGCGAGCAGCGGCAGCCATTGCAACAAACGATAGTCGCCCGCATAGGTCGCAAAAATGAGATCGCATTGGGAAAGGTAGGTCGGCACGGTCTCGCTACGGACCGTCGTTGCGATTGTCGCAAGCGCGGGATGAAGCAGCGTGGCATCCTCGAGGAAGACTTGCAACTCCGAACCGCGATCTTGGAAGAAGCGTGCAATCTCAGTGATATGATTGCCAACGGCGTTGCCTTGCCGGGCGTTCTCCGCCAGCACCGCGACTCGCATGGCGTTCCTCCGTGAACGGCCTGGTTATGGTATAAACGGAAATGGTAGCACATTTCGCAAAATCAACGCAATACGAAGATGTTCGTGGTGGCATGCTTTCCGCTTGCGGCTTAGCGCGCGGTACATTCCGAGCGCTAAGCCGCAAGCGGAAATACTACCGTCTCTTACACTGCGGACTGCGTCTCGCCGACTGCGGGGCGCTCGCGCATGAATTGCCAGAGGATGCCCGCCAGCAAAAGGGCGCCGGCGAAGACGTAGAAGGCCGGGTCCCACACATCGCGACCGCTGTATCCCTCCTCGCGGCGCCAGGTTGCGAAAGTGCCGAAGAAATATTGCGAACCTAACGCGCCAAAGATACCGACGCCGTTGAGCAGGCCGAACAGTGTTCCTGTGTGTTTCCCTGCGGCCTCGAAGGTGCATGCCCACCACGTGGTTTGTTGTACAAACATAAAGAAGCCGGCCAGAGCGCAGAGAAACGCCGAGAGCAGTGTCCATTCGGCATGCACGCTTGCCGTCAACGACAGCGCAGCCAGGGTGAAGACCAACAAGGCAACGCGGCGGCGGACTTTGTAGCGATCGGCGGCGAAGCGAGTCGTACGGTCCGCGATCACGCCGCCGAGCAATGCGCCGGACGTCATGCCAGCCAACACGAGTGCCGAGAGGTAGCCCGCGTCGTGATTTGACACGCCGCGGCCAAGTTGCAGGTAGGTCGAGTACCACGAAAAGAAGAGGTACGAATTAAACGATGTCAGCGATACGATTACGCCGAGGAACCAAAGATTCGGATGCCGCATCGCCGCACGCCAGGGGATGGCATGATGCCCGCCATCGTCCGCGATGGCGATCGGTTGGATTCTTGCGAGTTCAGCCGCGTTCACGCTCGGATGCTGCGCGGGAGTATCGCGAAACCACCAGTAGAACACGCTGGCCCAGATCAACCCGATTACGCCGAACGCGAAGAAGCTCCAGCGCCAGCCTACCGATTTGATAATTAACGCCGCCACAATCGGCGCAACCATGCCGCCCACGTGCATGGATGCTTGGAAGAACCCCTGCATGCGGCCCCGTTCGTCGAGCGGGAACCAGGCTTTGAGCATGCGGGCGGCGTTCGGAATCGCCCCGGCCTCACCCGCGCCGAACAGAAACCGAACTACCGCGAGCAGTACAAGTGTGTTGAAGACAATCGAAATCGAGAACGGGAAGAACTCGTAGGAGAAATGGAGTACGCATCCCGTCAACGCGGTGCAGATCGACCACCAGATCACGATGCGCGTCAGCACGCTGCGGGCGCCGAATTGGTCGCCGAGCCTCCCTGCGGGCAGTTCAAAGAGGCCATACGAGAGCGTAAACGCCATTAATATCCACTTCGTATGCACTTCGGTGAAGCCAAACTCCGCGCTCATCGGCACCAGCGCCTGCGCAATGCAAACGCGGTCGAGGTAGAGGACAAACGCCATCGAACAGAGAAACGCTAACACGATGAAGCGTGCCCGCGTCGGAACGGCGGAAACGGAAATGTCATTCGATGCCATAATGACTCGCAAAAAGGCAGCAGGTGGGGGAGCTGAGGTGGATACTACCGCGCCACGGCGGACGATGCCAGCACAATCACGGAATTTGTTGACGCAGCAAATACAGACTCACGAAAGTACGAAAGAGCCAAACCACGAAAGAATGTCTTGGGGGAATTAGTGGCGTTAATTCCTCTCCCGTATTATTTTTCGTTCTTTTGTACTTTCGGGCTTTCGTGATTCGTATTTGGAATTCCCGACTCATTCCGCCAAAGCACGCAGTAATCCTTCGGCTTTGTGCCAGGTTTCGGCGTATTCGCGTTCGGGGATCGAGTCGGCGACGATGCCTCCGCCGACCGAAAAGTGCAGTTGGCCTTTGCTGAGAACGAACGTACGGATCAGCAGATTCGTATCCATCGTGCCGTCGAAGCCGATGTAGCCAAGGCAACCGCAGTATGGGCCTCGCGTGGTGCGTTCGAGTTCGGTGATGATTTCCATGGCGCGAATCTTCGGTGCGCCGGTGACCGACCCGCCGGGGAACGACGCACGCAGCAAATCGGTCGGGCCGAGTCCGTCGCGCAATCGGCCACGCACGTCCGACACGAGATGATGCACGAACGGATAGCTTTCGAGCTTGCACACTGCCTCGACGCGCACGCTGCCATATTCGCAGACACGCCCGAGATCGTTGCGCATCAAGTCAACGATCATGACGTTCTCGGAGCGATCCTTGGTGCTGGCACGCAACTCGTTGGCGAGGCGAAGGTCATCGTCGGGCGTTCTGCCCCGAGGCCGAGTGCCTTTGATCGGGCGTGTCACGACGTTTCGGTCGACGACCTGCATGAATCGCTCGGGCGATGCGCTGAGCAGTTGGTGGTCGCCCATGTCGAAGTATCCGGCGAATGGCGCGGGATTGCGTTCCCGTAATCGGGCGTATAGGTCTAGCGGTCGCTCCGGCCCCGGCGCGAGCAATCTCTGGGCGATGTTGACCTGAAAGCAATCGCCGGCATGGGTGTATTCGATTGCTCGGGCGATGGTCCGCAGGTAGCTCGACTCGTCGAAATTGCTTGTGATGCCGGGGAGATGCGGCACCGGAAAGCTCGGCGATTGCAGCTGGCCTGGCGTCATCGCGTTCGCTGGGAATGTCGGCGCGGGACGGTCCAGGCGGCGCTGCACCGCCTCAGCGCGAGTGCGAGCGCGGGCCAAGCGTGCATCGGGCACCGTTTCGGGATAGCCGGTCGAGATCAGCCAGCTTGATTTGGCATGATGGTCAAAGGCGATGACCCAATCGTAGATGCCGATGGCCAAATCAGGAGTGCCGAAGTCGTTTAATTCCGTTCGAGGCAGATTTTCAAAATGATGGCCCAGCTCATAGGCGAAGAGCCCAGCGACCCCACCTTGAAACGGCGGCAGATCGGGCAACGCCTCCACCGCGAAATCCGCCAGCCGACGCGACAGCACCGTCAGCGGATCAGCGTGCATCGTAACCTTGCCATCTTCCGCGATCCAGCCGCCATGTGAGGTGAGATATTCCGCAGGGTCCGCCGTCACGAACGAGTACCGCCCGAGCGATGAAGTCTGAGCGCTATCCAAAAACAGCAGGCGTGGTAAATCGCAGAGCCGACGGCAGACCTCCCACGCCGTCAGCCCAGTAATCGGCACGACATACGGCGGCATCGTCAGCTTTGTTCGCGGTCGAATCATTCGGGTATTTTATGAATACGAGCTATCAGCTATCAGCTATCAGCTATTCTCTGATCGGTGCATTCGATCTTTTTCCGAGCCGCGACCGTAAGGGAGCGATTGACAATGTGCGCCCGGCACCCGTCGGCCGCTCCCTCACGGTCGCGGCTCGGAATTGCTTTGAAGTGTTTGGAGATATGACAGCAACCATCATGCGAAGCATTGCTGATAGCTCCGACCGAAAATCCCGATTCGCGCGGATTTTTTCATCGATTCTTGCTACAATAGCCAGGTAGATTCCAACCTTGATGATGCCTGCCAAGCGATTTCGTTTCACCTGAATAACCGCACCGCACACGTTTTCGGTCTTTGGGAGAGAAAGTAATGTTGACGCTGAATACTGGGAAGACTCGCTTTTGCGATGGTGTTTCACGCCGTTCGTTTATGCAAATCGGTGCTCTGGCGATGGGCGGGTTGACGCTGCCGTCGATCCTGCGCGCCGAGCAACAATCGGGCACGCAGTCGAACAAGTCGGTAATCATGGTTTACTTGTCGGGCGGCCTGTCGCACCATGATTCGTTCGACATGAAGCCCGATGCTCCCGCCGAGATTCGCGGCGAGTTCAACCCGATCGCGACCAACGTGCCCGGTATCCAGATTTCCGAGTATCTGCCGCGCCTTGCCCGCATGACCGATAAGCTCGCGATCGTCCGCTCCATCGTCGGCCAGCGCGACGAACACTCCAGCTTCCACACGACGACCGGCTTCGGCATGGACGTCACCCGCCGCGAAGGCAAGCCGAACGTTTGCTCGGTCATCTCCCGGGTGCTCGGCCGAACCTCGCCGGTGATCCCCGCGTATGTCGATCTTTTCCCGACGATGCAGCATCGGCCTTACAACATTCCCGGCCCCGGCTTTGTTGGCCCAGCATACGCTGGCGCGAAGGTCGAGGCCGATCAGCTGAACCTGATGCGTTTGACGCAGATGTCGCAGGATGAATTCCGCGACCGCCGCAGCTTGTTGCAGTCGGTCGATCAAATTCGCCGATCGGTCGATAGCTTGCCGATGGAACGGATGGACATCTCCTACCGCCAGGCCTACGAAGTTCTGACCTCGAGTCGCCTTGTCGATGCCCTCGATCTCGACAAGGAATCGCGCGGCGTGCGCGAACGCTATGGCTTCGGTTCGTCTCGCCACCAGGGCGACGGCGCTCCGCTGTGGAACGACCAACTGCTCCAGGCGCGGCGGCTCGTCGAAGCGGGTGTTCGCTGCGTCACCGTCGCTTACGGTTTCTGGGATACGCATGGCAACAACTTCAGCGCTCTGCGAGGCAACCTGCCGAAGTTCGATCAAGGCATCTCGGCGTTGATCGAAGACATCCACATGCGAGGGATGGATCGCGATGTCAACGTCATCGTCTGGGGTGAGTTCGGCCGCACGCCACGAATCAACCGCGACGCTGGCCGCGATCACTGGGCGCCGGTCAACTGCGCAGTGATGTCAGGCGGCGGCATGCCAACCGGGCGCGTCGTCGGCAGCACCGACAGCATCGGCGCTTATGCCGCGCAGAACCCGATTCACTTCCGCAACATTCTGGCGACGATCTATCACAACATGGGCATGGACCCGCACACTATCGTCCGCGACGTTTTCGACCGCCCGACGACGATCCTGCCGGAAGACGCTCGGCCGGTGCGCGAGTTGTGTGCGTGATCGTCCGTTAGCCCGAAGCGCAAGCGAAGGGGGAAGCGACTGTTGCCTGCTGATCAGGCGGTGGGCGCTTCCCCCTTCGCTTGCGCTTCGGGCTAACTCGATCCGTTAACACTACAGCGCTAGGTCAGCATCCGCTCTGGTTGCTGGCGTGACAATCTCGCGGCTCGGTTACGCTGCTGGTGATACGTAATCGTGTTGGCTGTGTGCGCGAGATCCGTCGTGCGGCGTTGGGTCTGGAGCCAGACGCGGCATCT
>CAMAUE010000069.1 GCA_945861245.1 Singulisphaera sp. GP187 | reverse complement strand
TACCGTACCAAAGCGGACGGCGAAAGCAAGCGCCGATTTCCCTGGTGAGCGGCGTCGCGCGGGTTGATCAATGCAAGCCAGTAATAGGTGTCGGCGAAGACCGGAGTCATTGCTTCGGCGTTCCATGGAGGTAGTGATCGTGGTTCTTTGCCAAGTCCGCCGGCAAATCAACACCGGCGCCAATGACGTTTTTGAAACGCTCCGCCAGCGTTTTCCGCGCCGGCGCGATCATCTCAACACGGACTGCCGTCCCATCTGGAACGGTGATCGGCTCATCGAAAACAACGACGCCGTTTTGAATGTGACCGTCAAAGGACATATAAAGTCTCCCACATGGGCCTGGGCGAGGTTTCACTATTTCCGTTTGCGGGACTTCGGCTTCACGGTATCCGGCGTGCCGCCGACCAAAGCCTGTGCTGCCTCTCGGCATCGGCGGTCGAGAGCGGCTTGTTCCGCCGGGTCGGTGATCGGGACCATCACGAATTCTTGGAGTGTGGACCTAACAGGAGTCTTTGAAGATTTTTTTTCATGGATCAGTCGCTTTCCTACCATTCTTGCAAGCAGTATAGGCTAGCAAGGCATCCAGCGGGCGCAATGGAAAAACGAAAAGCAACTTCCCGAATTCAGCCGCTTGCGGCTTAGCGCTGGCGTGGCGCCTTGCGAGCGCTAAGCCGCAAGCGGCAAATTCAAGCAAGGTCGCCCGCCCTACGGCAGCGACCGATAGATCGGCGTCCTCAGGAACATGTTGCGCGGCCTGAGTTCGAACACGGTCCAGTACACGATCGCCTGGCCGTTCGCCGTGCTGTTGCCCGCGACGATGCCGTCCTCCGAGCGAGGCACGTGCAATCCAGCCGACGAATGCCACAGCACGACATTCTCCTGTTTCAGGTCGGCTAGAGCCGGGTTCGGTTGGCCGTCCGGCGTGAAGAAATGGTTGCCGAGGTTGACGTACATTTTCTCCGGGCAGTCGTGGCGGGTGATCCAAAAGTCGTGCAGGGAAAAATTCTCGTCCTTGAAGCGGCGATGCCGGGCGATACCTTGCGGATAAGTGACGAGGTCATAGCTGATCGGCATGGCAGGCCTGTCCTTGGCGGCGGGGATGACGGAATAGTCGGGGTTCGTCACGCGGATGCGCGTGAACGCTTCGGGGCTCCAGTCGTGGAACGATTCCTTGGTCACGTCTTCGATGAGGATGCGCCCGCCGTCGCCTTGTTCCTTGAGGCTTCGCGGCAAGCTGACGACGTGGACAGTGTTCTTGGCGTTGTTGCCGTCGGGGCCGAGCTTCATGCCGATGCGCCAGAAGGAGCCGTGCATGTGGGAGGCGTCGAAGTGGGCGTAGTAGTTGTAGCCGGTGGGTGAATGGCGGAAGACGATGCCGCCGTCGTCGCGGAAGCCGTACTCGACCATGTAGGTGTAGTTGGCGGCGCCGAAGTTGGCCCAGAGCGTGAGTTCCTCGGATCGGCGGGTGATGTTGCCATGCTTGTAGGCGACGCCCGTGTCGCGAAGCTCGGCCATGACGAGGCGCGATTTGCCGAGGGTTTGGCTGATGGCCCCGCCTTCCTTCGCGCTGAGCGTGGTGTATCCGCCGACGCTCTTGAGGTCGTAGAATCGCGTGCCTTTGAAATAATAAGGCACATAGAATTCGGACGGATGGGCGTCGTCGAGCACCTGAATCCAAGGCGAGTTGGGGCTGGTTTTGAAGTACGCCTGTTTGATCTTGAAGAGCTTGGCCGCGTTGCCTTTGCCGAACTTGAAGCCCTGTTCGTTGGCTTTGCTGGCGGACTCCATGTCCCAAATGACCTTCCACGCGGTTTCCCAGTTCTGCGGATCGTTGGTGGGGAAGGTGACGACGAATTCGCGATCGTCGGAGTTGGGATTGATCTGCAACGGTGGCTGCTGGCGGATCGGTCTAACGCCGACCTTCGGTTCGATTTTCGGTTCTTTCTTGTCGTCCCCGCCGACGGATGCCTTGGCGAGGTAGTTTTCAAACGAATCGACCTGGCGCAAGAAGTTCGAGATGGTCTTCTTCAATCCGGCTTCGCTCAGTCCGATCGACGTATCGACGCCGAGTTCGAGCATCACACCGGCGCGTTCATGGCGGACTGCACGAGTCGTGATGGCGAAGCGCTCGTTGTAGTGGTTGAGCGTCGCCAGCGTGGCCTGGCCTTTCACCGGCGCACGCAGAAGTAAGCGTTGGCCTTGCTCGAGGCGATAGAGTGTGAACGCGCGATCGTTGATATCGACAGCGTAATGATCGTTCACCAGGCTAAACTTGCTGTTCAAGCCACGCAAGGCGTTGGTGATGAGCTGTGGCGAGGCCGTACCCGATTCCGGTTGGGCCTGCGCGAGCAATGGGAATGCGAGCAGAAACACGACACCGAAGAAGTGGAGCAGCCGCATGGGAAGTCCTCGTGTTGATTGTGTGCGAAGTGGACACTTTTTCAGCATTCTACGAAGGACGAACGGGTTTGCAAGCAGAAGCGTTTAGCCGCTCGCCTTCGGCGAGCGCGAGCGTCGCGCTAACGTGTGCGCCCGCGCTCGCCAAAGGCGAGCGGCTAAACAATGCTCGGAATTTGATTCTGCCTTAATCATGACCTACACTTGCGCAGGTGTCTCGACGTATCCCCGGACCGCGAGTTTGCCATGAGCGCGACCTTGGCCTCTCCCCTGTCGGTTGCGGCGCCATCCACGGCCATCACGAAGCCGATGAAGCGCTGGCTGGTCGGGGCGTGGTTCGACCTGTTCTTCCTCGCGAACCTCGGTTGGCCGATCGCTTTCCTGGCAGCGCTTTGGTTTCTGCCGACGGCCGATGCTAATTCCAGCGATGGCAATTACTTGTCACTCTTCCAAATCTATTTTCTCAGCACGCCGCATCGCTGGATCACGCTTGTCCTCGTCTTCTGTGATTCGGACCGATTCTGGAAAGAGCCTGTCAAGTTCGGCGGCATCGGACTGGGGCTGGTGCTGCTTGGGTTGATGTTGGTCGGCGTGGCCGGCGTTGTGCCCTATGCGATCAGTTCACTGACGCTGTTGATGATGATTGATTACATCTGGAACGCTTGGCATTTCGCCGCTCAACATGCGGGCATCTCGCGCATCTATGGCCGAGTTTCGCGCTCGGATCAGACGGCGGAGCATGGCGAGTTCGAGAAGATGGCCCTGCGAACGCTCGTGCTCTGGGTGTTTTTGCGTCTCGCGGTACACATGGCTGGCCTTAGCCCCTATGCCGAGGGCGTCGCCTGGATCGCCCCGTGGTTGCCGTGGATCGACCCGCTGGCGCTCGTTCCGTGTTGCGTGCTTCTCTCCCGGGAGATTAGCTCGATGCAAGGCGGCGCGTGGGGCAGGGTGGGCTACATCGGCAGCGTCATCGCACTCTACACCGGGCAGCTGTTCACCATCCGCATTGGTCACACGGGATGGATGACCGCCTTCTTTTTCGCCGGCGCGGTTTTTCATGCCGTCGAGTATCTCGCAATCTGCAACTGGTCGGTGCAAAAACGCACAACGGGCATCTGGAAATATCAGATTACCCGCACCGGCATCGCCGTCGTCGTCTTCATGCTCGGCATCGGACTCGTCAACTACTTCGTCAACGCCCAATCGGTCTACGCTTGGCAACTCGTCACCCTGCTCGTCTCCTTCCTGCACTACGCTTACGACGGCATCATCTGGCGCGCGAAGAAGTAAGCCACCAATTCTAACCACGGATAGCACGAATGGCACGGATGGGAAATGCAGTTCAAGATCCTTCCATAATCCGCATTTCCCGAGCATCTGCGTGGTTGAACGCTTTTGAACCACGCCATGCACACGCGGAAATTCCTCATCGGTTGCATGCGGCTTATTACGGAATGCTTTTTTCTCTATCAAACCACTCTTGGTACATGTCCTGCAGAACGATAATCTTTTCATTGCGTCCGATAGATTAGGTTGATGGAGTGTACGACACGGCTTACGAAGGCTTGACCACGGATTCCACGGGAAATCAAGAGGCCGAAAACATGGAACACGAACTCGTTCACAAGGAGTTGAGTGAATCCATCATCGGGGCGGCGATGACTGTACTCAATACGCTTCGTCCGGGACTGGATGAGAAGCTTTACGAAAATGCCTTGGTGATCGAACTGAAGAAACGAGCACATCGGGTTGACCAACAACGCTCGTTTCCTGTGTACTATGATGGACAACTGATTGGCACTTTGATCCCCGATCTTATTGTGGACAATCTCGTGATCGCCGATCCGAAAGTGGTAACGGCTTTCAGCGAAACTCACCTGGCCCAGATAATCGGTTATCTGAACATCACGGACCTGAAATTGGCCCTGCTTCTGAACTTCAAGAACTTCAAACTGGCCTGGAAACCGGTGGTTCGCTGATCTTTTTTTATCCGTGCCATCGGTGCTATCCGTGGTTAAATTCCCTAGCCGTTTACTCTAAACTCCCCTGTGGGCTAAATGGAGCTTCTCAACATGAGCACGCCTCTTCTGCAAAGCAATATACCCGGCATTCCCGTTCGCCGTGGCAAGGTGCGCGACGTCTACGATCTCGGCGATCGCTTGGTCATCGTCGCGACCGACCGCATCAGCGCGTTCGACTGGGTGCTGCCGACCGGCATTCCGGACAAGGGTCGAATGCTGACCCAGCTGACGTTGTTTTGGCTCGACTACCTGAAAGTTCCGAACCACCTCATCAGCACCGATGTCGCCATCATGGGGCCGGCATTCGCGCCGCATGAGGAAGCACTGCGCGGGCGGTCGATGCTGGTGCGCAAGGCGAGTGTCGTGCCGTTCGAGTGCGTTGTGCGCGGTTATTTAGCAGGCTCGGGGTGGAAGGAATATCGCAAGCACAGCACGGTGTGCGGCATTGGGCTGCCGACGGGATTGACGGAATGTCAGCAGTTGCCCAGCGCGATCTTTACGCCGTCCACGAAAGCCGAATCGGGGCATGACGAAAATATCAGCTACGAAACGATGGTGAAAGGCACGGGCGAAAAGCTCGGCGCCGAATTGCGCGACAAGAGTTTGGATGTCTATCGCCGAGGCAGCGAATACGCCGCCACGCGGGGCATCCTGCTGGCCGACACGAAGTTCGAGTGGGGCCAACTTGCCGACGGTTCGCTGATCCTGATCGACGAAGTCTTGACGCCCGACAGCTCGCGGTTTTGGCCGAAGGATTCGTATCAACCCGGCAAAAATCCGCCGTCGTTCGACAAACAGTTCGTGCGCGATTGGCTGGAAACGACCAGCTGGGACAAGAACAGCCCGCCGCCGAGCCTGCCCGCGGATGTCGTGGACAAGACGCGGGCGAAATATATCGAAGCGTATGAGAAGTTGACGGGCAAGACGTTTGCGTAGCAGTCTGTTTTCCGCTTGCGGCTTAGCGCTCGCATGGGACATTCCGAGCGCTAAGCCGCAAGCGGAATTCGGCGAAGCCAACACTCCGATCGCCCCCAAGGAGCTTGCATCATGCTAACCGCACAAGGCTGTCGCTATCGTCGCGAACGGTTGTGGGCGAAGCTCGATCCGCCGCCGGAGACCGACTACGTTTTGCTGAGTGATCCGATCCACTTGGTCTACTTCGCGAACTATTGGGTCGATCCGATCAGCCTCGGCGCGGGATTTCCCGGCTATCTCATCATTCGCAAAGACGGCCACGCCAAGCTGCTGTGCGAGAATCGGGCGCCGAAATCGACGCTGTCAGCCCATGTGGACGAACGCCGCACCATTGCGTGGTACGACGGCCAGGCGCCAGGCAACGGTCCGCGCCAACTCGCCGTGCTCGCCGAAGTAAACCCGACTCGCGGTGGCCTACGCATCCACGATCGGCCCGGCGATCTGTTGGCTTCCCAGCTAATCCATACCGTCGCCGACATGCGCCGGCAGAAGAACCCCGACGAGATCGAGATGCTGCGAACCTGCATGCGTGCGACCGAAGCGGGCCATGCCTGGGCGCTGACGAAGGTCCATGCGGGCATGACGGAACTCGACGTCTACTCCGGCATCAGCGCCGCATGCGTCAAGGCCGCCGGCATGCCCGTGATCGTCTACGGCGACTTCGCCATCAGTCCGGGATCGAGTCGTCGCGGCGGCGCGCCGACCGATGCCGTGCTCAATGACGGCGACATGATGATTCTCGATTACTCCGTCATCATTCAAGGCTATCGCAGCGACTTCACCAACACCATCGTCGTCGGCGGCAAACCGAACGCCGACCAACGGCGGTTGTACGACCTCTGCATGGCGGCGATGACGGCAGGCGAAAATCTGCTGCGAGCCGAGGCGTCCTGCCTCAGCGTCTATCAAGCCGTACGCGGCGTGTTCGAGCAAGCTGGCGTCGCCGATGCTTTCCCGCATCACGCCGGGCATGGCCTGGGCATCACCCATCCCGAAGACCCGTTCCTCGTCCGCGGCGCCACGCAATCGCTCCGCACGGGCGATGTCATCACGCTCGAACCGGGCCTCTACATCGACAACATCGGCGGCATCCGCATCGAGCACAACTACGTCATCACGCCTACGGGTTACGAGCGCCTGAGCAACCACACGATCCGGCTTTGAAACGGCCCCTCCTGTCAAAGCTGCGCACGCAGTCGGCGGTCCGGATTGCATGGCGCCTCATCCACGCTCCGCTGGTGCGTCGCAGTAACACTCGATGCAACTTGCGGCGAAATGGTATTGCAAAGCAACTCACCGAATTTCCACGCCGTCCACGAAGTGTCTGCATCGTGGTAGAGCGTCCACGAAGCGCCGGCCGTAGGGTTTTGTCATCATGCGCGGGTCGAGGATCACGACCATGCCCGTATCGCGCTTGGTGCGGATCAGGCGGCCGAATCCTTGCTTGAGTTTCAGGATCGCCTGCGGCATCGAATAGTCGCCGAAGGGATGCCCGCCACGGCTCTCGATCGCTTCGCTGCGGGCTTCTGTTAACGGCCGGTCGGGCGGTTGGAACGGCAGCTTGGTGATGATGACGTTCGACAGCGCCTCGCCTTGCACATCGACGCCTTGCCAAAAACTATCGACGCCGAACAGCACTGCGCCGGTCGCAGCGCGAAATGCCTCCAACATGCGGTTACTCTGCATGCCTTCGCCTTGAACTAACAGCGTCAGGCCGTTGGTGCTCATCCAATCGCGCAGTTGTCTGGCGGCACGCTGCATCGTCTGGTTGCTCGTGAAGAGCACGAACGCCCGGCCCTGCGTCCGCGCGACATACTCGCGAATCTTCTCCACGCACGCTTCCTCGAACGCACTGGCATTCTGCGTCGGATCGGGCATATCGCGAAACAGGTGCAGCTCGGCTTGCCTGGGATAATCGAACGGGCTGCCGAGCTGAATCGCGGGGTCGTCGGGCGGAAAGCCGAGGCGATCCTTGAAAAAGCTGAACCCGCTCGACCCGCCGACGCTAAGCGTGGCGCTGGTGAGGATGACGCTCGGCACGCGGCCGAAGAGTTGCTTGCGGAGAAGTTCGCCGACTTCGATGGGCGCGCTGGCGAGTTCGATCTTGTTGCCTCGCGTGCCATCGCCGTCGATCCAGTAGACCTGGCCCTGGTGGAGTTGCTTGAGCCAAATATCGATGCGGGCACCGAGATCGGCGCAGCGCAGAGACGCCGACTCATACTCGATCTTGAGTTCGGCTTTTTCGATATTGTCCGCGATGGCATCGAGAATGTTCGCGAGCCGATTGAATTCCTCAGTCAACGTATTGACGACGATGTTCGGTTCGCGGATGCGCATCGTGTCGCCGACTTTGACTCGCTTGGTTTGCAGAAGCAAGCGTTGTCGCCAATCGAGGATGTTGTTGAAGAACTGGTTGACGAGCGTGCGCGTCTTGTTAACTTGCAGCCAAGATTCCTCGTTGCCGTGAGTTGCGAACAGCCCGAACGCCTTGCCGCGCCGCTCGAGGAAGAGCCGATTGAGCAGATAGTCCGCCTGGCCGCGCGTGATGGTGAGGCCCATGCTCTCGGCGGCGACATCCTCGAGCGTTTGGGCTTCGTCGAAAATCACGGCGTTGTACTTGGGCAGGATGCCGATCTCGGGATTGACGGCCCGGATGGCGAGGTCGGCAAAGAACAGTGCATGGTTGACGACGAGCACCTTGGCGTTCTGGATGCTTCGCCGAGCTTTGAAGTAGAAGCAGTCGCTAAACGTTTTGCAATGCTTGCCCATGCAATTGCCTGAATCGCTGGCGATGAGTTCCCAGACGGCGGGATTGGGTCTGAGGTCAAGATCACTGCGGCTGCCGTCGGTGGACTTTTTGGCCCAGCGTGCGAGTGCGTCGAGCTCGTCGAGCGCGCCGGTGTCGGTTAGCAGCATTGAGCCGCGTTCCCGGGCGACTTGCAGTCGGCGTTTACTGACGTAGTTCCCTCGGCCTTTCACTAATACCGCCTCGAACGGTTCGGGCATGACGGACTGGAGAAACGGGATATCCTTGTGGATAATCTGTTCCTGCAAACTGATGGTATGCGTGGAGATGACGACGCGATAGTCTTTCTGCGCACAAGCGGCCTGGATGGCGGGGACGAGGTAAGCGAAGCTCTTGCCCACGCCCGTGCCGGCTTCGACCATCAAATGCCGACCCTCGGCGAGCGCCTGCTCGACGGCGTCGGCCATGTCGAGTTGCTCAGGCCTGGATTCAAAGTTCGGCAGACGCCGAGCGATCGCGCCGCTCGGCCCTAAGATTTTTCGCTGGGACATGCTGTCATTGTGCCGATTTCGCGGGGATTGGCGAGCCAAGCTCCGTAAGGAGCCGGTTGATTGAGGACCCAACCGGCTCCTTACAGAGCTTGGCTCGCCGTTGGATTGCAAAGGCAGGTTTCAGTCATATCATGTTCGCAACGAATCCGACCTGCCTTTCCACTCACAACGTCAGGAGCCTCCCATGCCGCGTGTTTGCCATTTTGAGATTCATGCCGACAACCCGGATCGGGCGGTTGCGTTTTACCAGCAGCTGTTCGGTTGGCAGTTTCAGAAATGGGACGGGCCGATGGAGTATTGGATGATCGTTACCGGCCCGGACAGCGAGCCAGGGATCAACGGCGGCCTAATGAAGCGACACGGCGCGGGGTCGATCGAAGGGCAGGCGGTGAACGCTTATGTCTGCACCGTTAACGTCTCGGCTAGCGACGCTGCCGTCGCCGGTATCACTGCCGCCGGTGGATCGATTGCCTTGCCGAAGATGCCCATCCCTGGTATCGGCTGGCTGGCGTATGGCAAGGATACAGAAGGCAATATCTTCGGCGTCATGCAGACAGACCCGACGGCGGCGTAATTGCGTTTCGTGCAACCCGAATTTCCGCTTGCGGCTTAGCGCTCGCATGGGACGGGCCGAGTTCCTCCTTCGCATCAGAAAGGCCCATACAATGCATCGAAATCTCGCGCGATTTGCCGTGGCGTTGTGCTGCATCGCCATGGCGGGCTGTTATAACAAAGTGAATCAGAACGGTATCGTGAACGTGTCGTTTCAGCTTTGGGTGCCGCTCTCGATGATTCTCGGCGGATTGGTGCTGATTCCGGTGGGTATCCTTCTTGCCGTGCAGAAAAAATATCTCTGGGGCATCCTACTCATCATCGCCGGGCCGATCGCGGCGGGCTGTGTCGCGCCGGGAATGTTTTTGGACAAAGTCGTTGTAAGCCCAAACGAGTTCACTTCGAGTCACGGCTTCTGGTGGTCGCAAACGACGCATCGGATACAGTACAACGATCTTCGAGAAGTGCGAGTAATCGTGGAGGAAACCAGGAATCGCCGCGGGACGAGCAAGAGCTACTCGTTCGACTGCGTTTTCAAGGATGGTCGAACCGAACGCGTGCCGCTCGGCGATCTCATGCGTCAGGCGGTGCCGGAGATGGTCGCTCAATTCAACCAGCATGGCGTGATCGTGCATGGCGCCGTGAATGTGCCGCCGTGATGCGTTAGCCCCCGCCGTTTTCCGCCAAAAGTGCCGCGCCTTTGCCGCGCGCCGCCGCGGCGATGAGGTCGGCACAGAGTTCTTCACCCAAGAGGCTCGTATTGAGCAGCATGTCATAGAGATGAACATCGTTCGCCTTGCGGTGGAAATGCGTCGCAAGGAACTCCGCTCGACCATGATCGCGCTTGCTTACCTCGACCGTGGCCTCTTCGTCCGTCATTCGCAGCCATTGGCTCATGTAAGCGACGCGGTCCGGCAGCGGCGCGACGAGCCGAACGTGCAAAGTCGAACGGGCTGGCAGCAGAAAGCCAGCGCCTCGGCCAAGCAGCAAGACGTTGCCTTGTGCACCCAGCGAAAGCACGATCCGCGCCAAATCGAGAATATTGGGATGCTGGCTGAGATGCCGTTCCGCCTGCATCTGAGCGAGTTGCTCGTCAACCCATTCGCGTGCTGTGGGCGTGAGCTTCTCCAGCATTTCACCATGAACGGCAGGGTTTTGGGCGCCGTACTCGAGCATCTCTTGGCTATACACGTCCCAGCCAAGCTTGGCTCCCGCTCGGCCACCAATGGTCGTTCCGCGTGCGCCGGCCTCGCGACTGATGGCGACGGTTAGACCCGCCGGCACATCCAGCGCAGACGGCGCATCCAGCACGCCGCGATAACCGTGCATCGGCGATTCGTCGCTCTCAAATACCCGTGTTTCGATCTCGTCATAGTACGGTGTCGGCATGACATGCTCCCAACTCGGTCGCTTCCTTTTCTCCTTCATTATACCTTACGAAATCGATTCGGTTCACAATGAAATTTCAAAAACTCGCAGGCATGCCAACGCATTGTCGGTTTATAACAATCCTGTTGAATTGTTAGCCGAACGCGCAAGTTTTGAAGTTGCGCATTTATTGCATATGACCTTCGGTGCTATACTGTATGCAGCCAAGAATGTCTGATTATCAAACAACTGGAAATTCCTGGTAATCAGGGTGTCCATTTTCTTTTTGTGCGTTGAGGAAAGCTGGCTAAGACAATCGTTGATTGCTCGTTGGAACTGTTGGAAGTTCGCGTAGTGCTCGCCTCCGAGGGTTTCAGCCTTCACAAATTTCCAGACCCGCTCTATCAGGTTCAAGTTCGGCGAATACGAAGGCAAGAACAACAATTCGACGCCCAACGCCTTCGCTTTTTCTTTCACCAACGCACAATGCTGGTAGCGTGCATTGTCCATCACCAGCGTGATCGGGGTGTCGAGATATTGCTTTTTTATCGTCTCCAAAAGCTCACATACCGTCAACACATTGATGTAGGTCGTATTTGATACCGTAATCAACTTCAGGGGCGGTATAGCTCAACCTTTTGGAGACATAGAACTGTTCGGCGGGGCTCCGGACCGAAAGCGTAAACCTTGGTGTTTACGAAGTCTTGCCTTCTTTGCTCGGATCGGCAACTCCCGTCGCTATCGCTGGCGCATAATGATCCCATGATGGGAGCTAAAGCTTCAGCGCCATCGAGCGCGTTGCCTTGACGTTATACACACCGACGCCGATTAACGGGAGGAGGAAAATCGATACGGCTACCCACATGATCCACATTGGGTAGTTCGGGCGTTGCCACCAATTAATCGCATCGGCCGTCAGAATAATTGCCCCTAAAATGCCGACTGGATGAAGGAAGTTCCCCAGAGTGCCCAAGAATAAAGGCGGCGGGACCTTGAGTCCCAGCATCCACAGCATCCGAAAAGTCGGGTCACCCCCGTGCGATTCGACGCCTCGGCTTTTCATGTCTTGGAAGTAAGCCGCGAGCTTCTCGGCATGAATCTGCCACTCCTCCTTGGATGCTCGAACGCGACCAACGAAGACGACTGCCCAAGCGCTAACCAGCAGGACGCCGACGCCAGCTCCGACTGCCGCACCGCCGGCGAGGGATTCCTGGCCCCACGCGGCAACGCCGACGCTCATGCCAAAAAACGCACCGACTCCTGCTGCAAGAGCGGCAATCGGGCTCACAAGAATCAGGGCAGTGATGATGCCGACGAATCCACGGTCGGCGTTGACAGTTCTTGGTGCCTGGCTGGAGCTTTGTGGGTCGTTCATAATTGCTTACCTCGTTTCGCGGATTGCCCCGCCGGCGAACGATAAAGCTAAGCTGCCGGGGCCGCCTGGTGCGACGTAGATTCCGGAGAACCTGAATGGAGGCCCCGGTCAGCTTCAGCCGTTGGTTCGGCTCGCGTCTTTGGTGACACAAGCCTTTCACCCAAGGCGGCTTGACGCTTCTGCATGTCCGCGAAGATTGCATCAATGTCGAAATTGAACTTCGCAGCTAGCATCTCGCGTGTTCGATGCACCTCCGCCACAATGGGATCTTCCCACATGACTCTATTCTCCCATGAGTTCTTCTGGTGTGCAGATGATTGGCATTTTGCGGCCCAGTTTCTCACACACCATTGTTATTCTCCGCGCGATTTGTGCGTTTGCCAAGTGCTTGCAATTCCAGGTAAGAAGATAGTCTACGGCGTGTACCGCCGCAACGGCGACATGTGCAGCGTCGCGAACGACCTGCGGCGGAAGAATACCAGCGGCCATGATCGCCTGCGTCAACGCATTGGCGTCATCGGTGATCGCCAGAATCGTCAGGCCGCCGATGATAGCACGCCTCTTTTGAACTTCCGTAGGATCGCCGACCGAGGCCTTGTCGATGACAACTTGGGAGACCGAGCATTCGAACGCGCTACGTCGATTCTCCCACCAGTCCTGGGTAGTCTGTTGATGCCCCGCCACAATCACGTCACGACTGGGACGAGCGATCAAGTAGCTGATGAACGTCGTTTCCAGGTACACCGATTCCATGCGAATCCTTCATGCGGCCACCGTTCAGAGGCCAGATAACGCTTCGGCGGGCCCTTGTCGTTTCACAATACCGATCCACGGATCGGAGGCGGCTATTGCTTTTTGCGAAACGACGCCACAGCGGTTACACGACCTGTTTGAATATCATCAAGAAATTCCTGCGATGCCATGGGGAATATCTCATCATATCGTTGGCCAATCATGAACAGACTGAGTCGTAGATCCTCGTTGCGTTTCTCCAGCTTGATAACTGCGCCCAATTTTCTTTTAATCCCACCTTCAATTCTTACCAAGCAGGCGCCGGTGGAATGCATGTGTAGTGCGATGCTCGGGTCATTCTTCATTACTTCTTTGGCCCAGTATTTCCCACCGCCGAGATTCGACGGCTCGATGCGGAATGTACCGTCAGCGCTGAAGGTGATAGTTCCCCGATGCGGTTCAATACGGCTACTTGCATATGTTGCACCTTCAACTGTCCAAAAGGTTCCTTCCCACGGTTGCGCAGTGAGCACCCGGGTGAGTTCGTCGGGTGTGAGAATGAAGACGGATGACCACTCAGCCTTAGGAGCTGCTGACTTGGCTGTGTCTGGCTTGGCTTGCGGCGTGTTGCGTATGTTTGCCAGGAAGCCGATCAGCATCAAACCGACAAAAACGATCACTGCCAAAAACACTATCCCCTTCAGGACGTTGCAAAAAAGATCGTACCACGCAATCCCCTCGTAACGATGTACAACCTCTTGGCTGGATATCGAGTTCTTGCGTCTGCTAATGTAGGCAGAAAGTAGGCCGATCAACGCACCCAAAAAGGTGAGAATGGCGACGATTAACTTGATGATGTCGCCATTGTCCATCGGTGCCCTCTCCTCCGCCGAACTTCATTTAAGCGTGCGAATGCGCGCTCTAGCAACGTGCTGCGCGCTATAGTTCTTGTACGCGCTATAGCAAGGACATTTGACCAGACCGATGCTGGTGTGTCAAGTTTTTTCGCGATCAGTGTCTGGACAATTCTTTTGTATGTCACCCCCAGGAATCGTTGCGATTATCCTGGGGCTTGCGGTTTTGATCATCGTAACGCGCGGGTGGATTGGGTGTCAAAGTCGGTTTTTGGAAAAATCGTAAGCGATTGCGTGGCATGACGCGAGCGCTAAACGGGGAGGTTGAAACTGCATGCAGCCCCCTGGGCAAGCGGCATCTGTCGTTTACCGAAGCACATCGCGCACCACTTCGCCGTGCACGTCGGTCAGGCGGAAGTCGCGGCCGGCGTGGCGGTAGGTCAGGCGTTCGTGGTCGAAGCCCATCAGGTGCAGGATGGTTGCGTGCAGGTCGTGGATGTGGACGGTGTCAGTGACGGCGCGGAAGCCGAAGTCGTCGCTGGCGCCGTGGGTGATGCCGCCTTTGACGCCGCCGCCGGCGAGCCACATCGTGAAGCCCCAGTGGTTGTGATCGCGGCCGTTGCCGCTCTCGGACGTTGAGGTTCGGCCGAACTCGCCGCCCCAGACGACGAGCGTCTCGTCGAGCAAGCCGCGTTGTTTCAGATCGGTGAGCAGGGCCGCGATCGGTTTGTCGATGTCGCGGGCCAGGCCGCGCACTGCTTCGTTGTGGTTGTTGTGCGTGTCCCAGGGTTGGCCGTTGCCATAGTAGATTTGCGTGAAGCGTACGCCGCGTTCAGCCAGGCGTCGAGCGAGGAGGCAGGCGTTGGCGAAATGCCCGGTGCCATATTGTTCGCGGACGCGCTGCGGTTCGAGGCGGATGTCGAACGCATCGCTGGCGGCGGATTGCATGCGGTATGCCGTCTCCATCGTCTGAATGCGTGCTTCGAGTGCGGGATCGGGGCCTCGCTCGGCCTGGTGATCCAGGTTGAGCTGGCGCAGCAGGTCAAGCTGTCGGCGTTGCGACGGGAGATTGACGCTGGCGTTGCGCAGGTTCGGGATCATTCGCTGGGGATCGAGATCGCTGTGGTTCAGATACAGCCCTTGATGTTCCGAGGGCAGGAACCCACTTGACCACATCTCGGCAAAGCGCACCGGCCGACCGGGGCACAACACGACAAAGCCAGGCAACTCCGCGTTCTCGCTGCCGAGACCGTACGACAACCAGGCGCCGAGGCTCGGGCGCGTCGGTGTCATGCTGCCGTTGTTCATCATGAACAGGGCGGGGCCGTGATTCGGATTGTCGGTGTGCATCGAACGCAGGACGCAGACATCGTCAATGCAACGCGAGAAATGCGGCAACAACTCGCTGACCGGCACGCCGCTCTGCCCGCATGGCTGATAGCGAAACGGCGACGCCATCAGGCCGGCGGTCGGGCGTTCGGTGCGCAGATTGACTTCGCCGGGGCGTTGACCGGCGTGTGTCGTGAGGGCGGGCTTGGGATCGAGAAAGTCGGGGCCGAACGGGCCGCCGTTCATGAACAAATGGATGACGCGCTTGGCGCGTGGCGGATGGTGCGGGCCGATCGGAACGGCACCGGCGTGCTGCGTCATCAGCCCGGCGAGAGCGACGGAGCCGAGTCCGCCGCCGAGCGACGTGATCATTTCGCGACGTGTGAACATGGTTTTTCCCTGTATTTTCCGCTTGCGGCTTAGCGTTCGCGATACGATACGGCTTACGAGCGCTAAGCCGCAAGCGGCCACACCATCAATCCACGAACAAAAACTCGTTGCTGCCCAAGAGCACATGGGCATATTGATGCCACATCTCATCGCTGGCGGGCGAGCCAAGAAACTCACGCGCCAGCCGCAGTTGATTTTCCGTCGGCGTTCTCCCGAACAACATCCCATACGCTCGGCGAATGCGATCGTCGTCGCCCATCGGAATGTCGGTCTTCAGGCGTTTGACGAGGGCTTGCGCTTGCTGGCGCATCAGCGGGCTGTTGAGCGTGTAGAGTTGCTGCAGGGCCGTGGTGGTCGGCACGCGCCCGGCACTGTGGGTGGTCGGATCGGGGAAATCGAACAGTCGCAGGAGGTCGTGCAGTTCACGGCGTTTGACGACGCCATAGATCGTTCGCCTGCTATTCTTCGCGTCGCCCAAATCGAGCGCCGGCCCGCCGCGGGTGCGGTCGAGCGAACCATTGACGGCGAGCATGGCATCGCGCCAGGCTTCGACATCGAGCCGTCGGCGATTCGCTCGCCAATGCCAGCGATTGTCGGGATCGATGGCGTGCTTCTTGGCGTCGAATCGGCCCGATTGGCGATACGTCGCCGACGACACGATTTCGCGATGCAGCCAGCGCAGCGACCAGCCGTTGCGGACGAAGCGCTCGGCCAGATCGTCCAGCAACTCCGGATGCGTCGGCCGGGCGCCTTGCGAGCCGAAGTCGCTGGGCGTGCTGACGAGGCCGGTGCCGAGGTGCTCCTTCCAGATGCGATTGACGATGACGCGAGCCGCCAGCGGACCGGCATCATAGACGATCGCGTCGGCCAACTCGCGCCGACCGCTGCCTTGCGTGAACGGCTTCGGTGATGCCTTCGAGAACAGCGTCAGGAATCGTCGTGGCACCGTTGGTCCCTCGCTCGACGGGTTGCCTCGTATCTGCACCGGCACGTTCTGCGGCACTCCAGGCCGATAGTCGAGCTTCGTGCGATTCGGCCCATCGGCGAGCACGTGCAGGCTGGCTTCGGTGACGCCGCGTGCCAGCGTCCCGCCATAGCCGGGCGTCGTTTGCTTGATCGCCGCGATCTCAGCTTCGGCGCCGGCGATGACCTTCGCGTTGTCCGCTTGCTTGGCGTTGTCGGCGCGCAGCTTCTTGATCTTGGCTTCGAGCGTCTGCACCTGAGCAATCGCCTCGCGCACACGCTGGGCCGACTTCTCTTCGAGCAAGGCGACATCGGTTTGTTTGACGCTGGCGAAGACCCCCGCCAGCGCGTAGTAATCCTCGACGCTGACCGGATCGAACTTGTGATCATGGCACCGCGCACAGCCCAAAGCCAGGCCGAGAAACGTGCTGCCAAACGTGTGGATGCGCTCCTCCCACTCCTCAGCCACGACGCCTTTGATGACATCTTTGTCGAGTTGTAGCTCTTTCCAGTAGGTCGGACTCAGGCCGATGAAACCAAGGGCGGCCCGATGTCTCGGCTCGGCGTCAGGCATCAAATCGGCGGCGAGTTGCATGCGGACGAAGCGGTCATACGGCATGTCGTCGTTCAACGCTTGCACAACCCAGTCGCGATACAACCAGGCTTGGCCTTTGCCCTCGGCCCAGGATTCGGCGATGTCGCAATAGCGTGCGAGGTCAAGCCAAAACCGCGCCCACTTTTCGCCATGGTGCGGCGATGCCAACAAGCGATCCACGAGTTGAGCGTAGGCATCGGGCCGATCATCTTGAACGAACGCATCGATCTCCTCAGGCGTCGGCGGCAGGCCGATGAGATCAAACGTCACCCGACGGATCAGCACGCGGCGCTCGGCTGCGGCGTTCGGCGTCAGGCCGCGTTTTTCCAGGTCCGCCAGAACGAAGCGGTCGATGCCCCGGATCGGCCAGGCGTCGTCGCGCACCTTCGGCGGCGCGATGGGACGTAGCGGTTGAAACGACCAGAACGCCCGGCTCTTGTCCCAGTCGATCCCGCCCTTCGCGATCACGCTTTTCGTTTCGCCAGGGAACGGCAACCCGCGCCGAACCCATTCCTCAAGCAGCGCGACCTCGTTGGCGGAGAGCTTGGTCTTGGGCGGCATCTGCTTGCGGTTGTTGCGACCGTGGACGGCGTCGAGCAGCGTCTTCGCCGCTGGGCCGTTGTCACCGCCGGTACGAATCGCAGCGGCGCTATCGAGCATCAGCCCGCCGCGCTGCTTCTTGGTGTTTGTCGAATGGCATTTGTGGCAACGCTCGATCAGCAGCGGGCGAATCTTGCTCTCAAAAAATGCGATGTCGGCCGGCGACTGAGCGATGGCAGTCAGCGAGGTGAAGTGGATCGCAACCAGCATGGCAATCGTTTGACGCATGGAGAACCAATAGTGATAAAAAGGTTTGCGGAGGGAGGTCGCGTCAACCGTAGGCGGCATGAACATGGATTATACCCGAATTGCAACCGCGACAAGTGCGAAAATAATACGAGCCGGCAGCGAGAGCGACGGTTTTCGCCAATCCGTCGCTCACGCTGCCGGCTCGTTATTTTTTCGGTCAACAAAAAGGCACCGAATCAATTTCCAATTCGCCACGATGCACATTGTTGCGGGGATGCTTTTCTCAAGCTACGACCCCCACTCTTTCTTCCTCGCCTTGTTCAATTCTTCAAGCTCCTTCTTCAATGCCTCTGGATCGGCCTTTTTCTCTTCGGGCTTACTGCAGCCGACGGAGAATGAACACGCCAAAACGATGATCGCGAACAGCGCAAGCAAACGATAAAAAACCATGGCAGTTCTCCGTGAGTTCGGCAATTAGTTGATGTCGGCGAGGTTGACGACTTCGTTACCCGCGCGAGTACCGACGGCATTCCACACGGTCGGGCTGATGGTTTCGGTGACAAAATGCACGGCGCCGTCGGCGAAGAGCACGTTCGCGCCAGCGGAATGAAAACTGCTCGCTGGCGTGACGAGTTTCCACCAATCGCCGTTGGAGTACCAACAGGGAGAGTTCGGCGGCAGCAGATGATTGTATCCGGTCCGCCAGACCGAGCCTTCGCGCCAGGGGTAGCCGCGATAGCGCCAGTTAACCCATGAGGCCGAGCCGATTGTCGCGGTCTGCCAGTTCAAACCTTGCAAGTAGGTCTGAGCGGCGGCGATGGAAGTCGTCGGCACGGTGTTAGCCTCGAAGCAGTCGGTGCGTTTGTCACGCGGCGGCGCAGCGCTGTTGGGCCCGCGGCAGACCTCGGCGATGGCGGCCGTGTTGCTCGTGCCGTCGGTGATCTGCACAAGTTTCACAAAGTCCGCCGCTGGCGCGCCACCCGCTGCGAACATTGGCCCGAACACGCCGTCCCATTCCTTGGTTACGCCAACCCAGCTGCCATAGTTGAGATGGTAATTCGTCCAACCGAACTGGGTCAGCAGATGATCTGATTGATAGTCCGACGGGCAAACCAGCAACGGCAGCCGGACCGCGCCGGAAATGTCGTTTTTCGAGCCATCCGTCGAAGCACCGGAGGCTTTCGTTTCATCGTAGTTGGCCGATACGTTCCCCTGCTCGACATACGGCAGTAAATAAAACAATGCCGATGGGCCCCACGTCCCGGCGAATCGGCTCGCCGCCGGCAGACACTTGTTCGCGCTGTGGAAGTTGTGCATGGCGATGCCCAACTGCTTCAAATTATTGGTGCACTGCGTGCGAGCGGCGGCCTCGCGCACCTTCTGCACTGCGGGAACCAATAGAGCAATCAAGATCGCAATGATCGCGATAACAACGAGAAGCTCGATTAGGGTAAATGCACGACGAAACATTCGATTCTCCTTCAATACGAAGAGGCAATGAATGATAATGTGCTTATGAGGATGAACCGAAGTTAGTATAAACCGACTCGGCGAATTTTTCTAGGTTTATTTTGTCGAACAAGATGGCATCGGGTGCACGACATCACCTGTCACACGTTGAATTTCAATACCGATCACTGAAGCCCGAAAATACGAAATCACGAAAGGGAATCGAATTGCCCTGCGTAAAAAAGAATGACAATCGTCAATCAGGCAAACGCCAAAAAAACGCGAAGTCAGTGTTGGTTGCAGGACAATTCGCAACGATCAGCGGCTACAGCTCGGCCGCGCTGTGGCTCACCTAATCACCGGAAACAACGGCGGCACCTTGCCACGCTCGTCGAGCTTGGCGATGACGCGCATGTCGTCGGCCTGCGCGGGGCGGCTGGCGACGTCGGCGTAGCTCACCTTCTCCCACGGCTGCGTGAAGTTGAAGCTGTGGTAGATCGTCTCGCTCGACCGCACCAGCACGGGCTTCAGCAGAATCGCTGCCGCACGGAGCGGCTCGATCAGGTTGAACAGCACCAGCCTGGTCGCGTCCTTGTCGGTCTTGACGAGTTTCCAGGGTTCGTTCTTCTCGGCGTATTGGTTCGCGGGGACAAGTATCTGCTGCACAATCGTGTCAAGAGCGACGTTGTATTCACATGCCTCCATATGTCGCTGCACTTGCCGAACGATCCCTGCGAGGTCCGGGGCGATGGGCGTCGGCGTCTGCCCCGCGGTTCCCGGCAAGACGCTGGCGAAGTTGTTGATAATCAGCGTCGTCACCCGGCTCAAGAGATTCCCAAGTTTGTTGCCAAGCTCGCTGTTGTACGCCGTCGCGAATCGTTCCCAGCTGAACTCGCCGTCGCCGGGGAACGGGCATTCTCGCATGAAGTAATAGCGAAAGGCATCGCTCGAGAACTTGGTAATGATCTCCATCGGCTCGATGACATTGCCCAGCGACTTGCTAATCTTCTCGCTGGCGCTTGCATCATCTTTTTTGATGTACACAAACCCATGCCCGAACACCGAACGCGGCGGTTCGATGTCAGCGGCGAAACACATCGCGGGCCAGAGGGCGCAGTGGAAGCGCGTGATGTCCTTGCCGATGACATGAATGTCGGCGGGCCACCATTTTGCAAATCGCGCATCCTCGGCGCTGTAGCCAATCGCCGTGATGTAGTTGAGCAATGCGTCGAACCAGACGTAGATCGTGAATTCCGGATCGAACGGCACGCGGATGCCCCATTGCTGACCGAGCCGGGTAATGTTGACGTCGCGCAACTCAGTCTTGACGAGCGTCACGATCTCGTTGCGGCGTGAATCCGGCTGAATGAAATCGGGGTTCTTTTCGTAATACTCCAGCAATCGATCCTGAAACCTCGACAATGCGAAAAAGTAACATGGCTCCTGACGCACTACCGGCGCGATTCTGTGGTCCGGGCAAACGCCGCCGGCTTCCTTGACTTCCTTCTCGGTCTTGAAGCCTTCGCACCCGTCGCAATACAGGCCGTCGTAGCTGCCCTTGTAGATGTAGCCGTTGTCAAATACCTTTTGGATAAACTTTTGGCAACCCGCATGGTGGCGTGGCTCGCTTGTCTGGATGAAGTCGTCGAAGCTGATGTCGAGGGCACGCCAGACCTCCTTGAATTGGTTCGCCATGTCGTTGCAGTATTCCTGCGTGTCGCGCTTTAACTCCGCGGCGCGGCGAGAGACTTTGACGGTGTTCTCGTCGTTGCCCATGAGGAAGTGGACATCATAGCCCTCCATACGGCGGTAGCGAGCCTGCACGTCGGCGCCGATTTTCTCGAACGCCGTGCCGATGTGCGGCCGACTGTTGGGATAATCGATGGCGGTGGTGATGAAGAACTTTCTGGTCATTCGTTATCCCAAGCCTCATCATGATCGCAGCGATTGGTGGGGATAAATGTCGCGGTCTGTTCGACCCCCACCAATCGCTGCGATCATGGTGGGGCTTGATGATGTCTTTAACTAGAGGGATAGCCGAAATTGGCCACAGGTTCGCGCTGCGGGCTTCGCATCCGTGTCCGATTCTGAGTGGCTATTCAGCTGCGAAGCATCGAATAATCGGATTCGGAAATAAATTAGAATATGGGCCTCGATGGACGACGCTTCCTAAATGTCATGCGAGCGCTAAACCGCAAGCGATGGATTCGGAGGGCGCTGCAATATCAGCACGACTTCAGGCCGTCCGCCCATATAAGTAAAACATCGTATTTACGATATTTCACTTACATAGCTGCGAGATGATTTTTTCAGAAAACGCGCAAAACGAAGCAGATCGGTCTTGTAAATTGTCAACATGCGTGTACTATTTGACACTTAGACAAGGTGGTGCGGTTGGTGTGAATGGAACGCCTGCTGGCACTGGGTTATCCGGGTCCATATGGAGGCAGCCGGTTTTTATGTTTGACAAAGAAGAGCGATCGAGGATCGACACGCAGCATACCGGGCATCGCCAAGATGCGAACGGGTATGATGATGAAGAACCTCCCTCTAAACCACGGCGCCATCCGCTCTGGCGCAAAGTCCCCAAGAAACAGTGGGACGATTGGCGTTGGCAGTCGCAAAACGCCATCCGATCCGTTCGGCAACTGCGGGATCTTTTGCCGTTCGAACCCGAGGAGTTGGAAGCCATCGGGGCGCTGGAAGCCGAGTACAAACTCGCCATTCCGCCGTACTTTTTCTCCCTTATCGACGTGGACAACCCGAATGATCCGATTCGGCTTCAGTCCGTCACCTCTCCGCTCGAAGCGAAATCCACCTTCGAACTTGAAGACCCACTCGAAGAGGACAAGGATTCTCCCGTCCCGGGCATCACGCATCGCTATCCCGACCGCGTCCTGATGGTCACCACTCACGTTTGCACCATGTATTGCCGATTTTGCACCCGCAAAAGGGCGACGATGGTTCGCGGCGGCTGGGACTCCGTCAGCCGGGATGACGAACGCATGATCGAGTACGTCCGCGACAATCCCCAAATTCGCGACGTCATCGTCTCCGGCGGCGACCCGCTCACGCTGCCCTACGCGAAGCTCAAGTTTTTCCTGAACAGCCTGCGTGACATCCCGCATGTGGACGTCATACGCATCGGCACGCGCGTGCCGACCACGCTGCCGCAAAAGCTCTACGACCCCGAACTGATCGACATTCTGGCGAGCGCGGAGAAAGTGTGGATTCAGACGCACTTCAACCATCCCCGCGAAATCACGCCCGAAGTCGCACGGGTTTGCAAGAGCCTGATCCGCGCCGGCATGCCGCTCAACAACCACACAGTGTTGATGAAAGGCATCAACGACGATCTCGAGACGATGCGCAAGCTCATGCGAGCCTTGCTCAAGGTCAAGATTCGTCCGTACTACCTGTTTCACTGCGACCCCGTCATCGGGGCTGGGCATTTCCGGACTTCGATCTGGAAGGGCCTGGAAATCATGGAAGGCCTTCGCGGCCACATGTCGGGGCTGGCAATCCCGACCTACTGCGTGGACGCACCGCATGGCGGCGGGAAGATTCCACTACTGCCCAACTACCTCGTGTCGGCGTCGGACGATTGCGTCGTCTTGCGCAACTACGAGGGCATGCTGGTTCGCTATCAGGCCGAAGACAAAGAGCCCACAACGAAGCAAACGGCCAACCGCGGTGTCAGCCAGCTGATTCAGGGGACCACCACAGCTCTCGTCCCGCCTAACAGCGAACGTATGGCGCGTCGTCGCCAATACATTCAAAACAAGGCGGCGGCGAAAGAAGCCTCGTGCTGCTCGAGCGAATCCGAAACCCCGGAAACGCCGCCGCAGGACACGCGCGACTTGCTCGCCTTGCCCATGGTGTCCGCCAAGTAAATTGCGTTCAAGCAACGCACTTTTCAAGCTCGTCGCGCATAGGTGCGACGGGCTTTTTTTTGTTATCATACACTGACCCAGAGCGCAAACTCCGACGTTGCAAAGTGCAATCGTGTCAGAGCCACGCACGAAGTAAGTGGTTGGAACTCGACGTAATCGCTTGTTCGCGCCACTTACTTCGTGCGTGGCTCTGACATGCTTCATTGCCAGCGTGTATACTGCAAGCAAAGGAGAACCCTATGAACTACAAGATTGCCCTACACCGTACCGACGAAGGGATCAGTGTGTCCGTGCCCGCGTTGCCCGGCTGTTGGTCGGAAGGCGACACCGAGGCGGAGGCATTGGAGAACATCCAAGATGCCATACGGGAATACTTGGCCGCGCTGGATGATCGCTTCAAGGACGCCGAGATTCGCGAAGTCGAAGTGGAGGTGTAGGCGTGCCCAAAATTGTTGGCGTCAATCACCTGAATGCGATGCGTGCTTTGGAGAAGGCGGGGTGTACGATCATTCGCCAGGGCAAGCACATCGTGATGACCGATGGCGTCCCCGTCAAGTGACGATTCCACGCCACAATCCGATCAAAGCTTTCTCTTTGGACGGGATCGTACAGGATGCTGGATTGACGGTTGAGGAATTCCGCAAACTGCTATAGAACGCCGCAGAACGGTTCGGCGAAAGCAAAGAAAGAAAGCGTCGTCAAGCCGACGCAGTCCAAAAATGGGATTGCTGAATCTCGCGCGCAACTTTTCGCCGCGCAATCGTCTCTTGGGGGAAGACCGAGACATCGGTCGAATCGAAGCAAAAACACAACCCCTCAAGGAGTTCCCCATGTTTGGTACAATTCGAAATTTGGCACTGGGCATCGTTGTCGCCGTCGCGGTTTCCAGCACGGCTCAGGCGAGCGTGATTCTCAATACCACCGGCAATCTCCGGTTTACCGATGCGAAGGACATTCAGGGCAAACATTTCCACCTTCACTCGGTGATGCTGCATGCCGGCAAAAAATATGTCATCGACATGAACAGCATGCACTTCGACACCTTCATTCGGCTCAAAAGCCCGGCCGGAAACGTCGTCGCCGCCAATGACGATAGCGGGCCGGCCCTGAACGCCAGGATCATGTTCACGGCTCCGGCGACTGGCATGTACCGCATCGTAGCAACCAGCTTTTCCGCAGGCGCCACCGGTTCGTATCAGCTGCGGGCGACCGAAACGGTTGTCCCTGGCGGCGTGGTCGTGATGAACGTGCAGGGCGACCTGCGGTTTTCCGATCCGTCGGTCGGCGGCAAGCATCAGAAGGTTTACAACGTCATGCTGCACGCGGGCCGAAGCTATGTCATCAACATGCACAGCCCACACTTCGATACCTTCCTGAAACTGAAACGCAGCGGCCTAGTTCTGGCCCAGAACGACGACGGCGGCCCGGGTCGCGATAGCCGAATCGTCTTCACGCCGCTGATGACGGGAATGTTCCAGGTCGTCGCCACCAGCTACAGTGCAGGTGCGACGGGACACTTTAGCGTCAACGTTCGGGATTGAGTCTCCAAAAAGTACAAAGTGCGAAGAGCGAAGAGCGAATAATGCGAATTCCCTTCGCTCTTCGTACTTCGCTCTTCGCTCTTTGCATTTTCTACTTTGCATTTTGCACTTTCGATTCATCAGTCGAACCTGGCCCGTGAGCCTCTCGCGGCATATTCGTATTCAGCAGCACGCAGATCGAATTCCTATGCCGAAAGGTTGTCGATGATCCAATCAATCCTCTACCGCAATTTGCGTCAACTCGGGTTCGGGCTTCTCGTGCTGACGATGACGGCAATCGCTGATGGCCAGCCGGTTTCGCCCAAGGCCCAGCGATTGGTAAAACTGCCCGGCTTCATACAGCATCTGCAATGGTCGCCCGATGGCAAGAAGTTTCTCTTCACGCGCATCCACGCCGGCAAGATGGGCCTCTGGACCGTCAACATCGACGGCAGCGAACTAACGCTGCTGCTGCCCAAGGCCAACACGCCGCACTTTGATGCACATTGGGCGCCGGACTCCAAACGCGTCCTCTTCGTTTACGACATATTGCAAGGCACCGATGGCAAACTACAGCTCGACATCATGAACGCCGACGGTTCAGGCCAAAAGAACCTACTGCCTCACAAAGGTACGTTCGAGGAATCGCCTCGCTACTCACGTGATGGTACGAAAATACTCTGGACCAGCACGCGCAACAAGAACCAAGACATTTGGTTCATGGACGCCGACGGCAAGAACCAGAAAGCCCTCACGAACGATCTCGCCATCGACAACAGCCCAACCTGGTCGCCCGATGGCAAACGCATCGCCTTCGCAAGCGCGCGAGCCGGCAGCCTTGATATCTGGGTCATGAACGCCGACGGCAGCGAGCAAAAACGCCTGACCGATCATCCCCGCATGGACTATTGGCCAAGTTGGTCGCCCGATGGCAAGACGATCGCCTTCACAACGAACCGCGATGGCAACTACGAAATCTATCTCATGAACTCCGATGGCACCAATCAGCGCAACGTCACCACCCATCCCAGTAACGATAACTGGGCCACCTGGTCGCCCGATTCCCGTCGCCTCGCGTGGATTACCAACCGCGACGGCGACTATGCCATTTACGTCGCGGAAGTGAAGAAATGAATCGCGTTACTTGGCAAAGGAAAGCTCCAAGAGAGCGGACGTCTTCTATACTTCGAGCGGTTGAGATTGTCGCATTTTCAGAGCTTGAGCGCCAGCGAAGGGCACGCAACGGCCCTTCGCTGGCGCTCAGGCTCTGACCGGACAAATTCATCCACTCGAAGTATACGTTTTCGGTGGCGCGTTTTTTCTCGATCCCTCAGCAAATTGACGACGCACGACTTCGTGCAACAGCGACACTGCCAACGAAAACACGCCGTGACGATTTTTATTGACACAGGCGGGTGAGCACAACATTGTAACGTTGTAGACCAAACTGGGATTTTTTCCGAAATCTTGTCGGCCTATTTTTTTGGCTCTGCTCGATCGCCTGGCCCGCTCCCATTCGGCCGAGCACGGTTGGCGGGGGCCTACTTTAACGCGGGTTAGCTGGGAAGGGCAACATTGTGGTAGATTTCCTGCACGTCATCGCAATCGTTTAGCATGCCCAGTAGTCTCTCGAACAAGGCCCAGTCTTCCCCGCTGAGCATCTTGCTTGCCTGCGGAAGGAAAGTGATTTCCTGGATTTCCAGCTCAACGTCTGGGAACGCCTCGAACAAGACCGTTTTGGCTTTGTAGAACTCGGCGGGAGGGGCGAAGACCGTAATGGTGCCATCCTTGCTTTCAACATCTTCGATGGCGACGTCGGCAGCGAACATGGCCTCTAGCACTTTCTCCTCATTGTCACCCTTGAAAGAAAGTATCGCCAAGTGATCAAAAGACATCACAACGGATCCATTGCCGGCCAATTTGGACCCAGTCTTGTTAAAACAACTGCGAATATCGGAGATGGTACGTGTATTGTTGTCGGTCAAGCAATCGACAATGACTAACGCGCCGCCGGGACCAAACCCTTCATAACGCGCCGGCTGGAAGTCCTCGCCACCCGTGCCAGCGGCTTTCTGAATCGCCTTTTCAATGACATGACTCGGAACATTTTCACGCTTGGCTTTCTCGACGAAGGCACGCAGAACCGGATTGGCTTCCGGGTCGGGCACCCCATTCTTGGCCGCCATGTACAATTGCTTGCTGTACTTGGAATAGAGCTTTGAGTTCTGAGCGGCGGTTTTGAAGATTGAGTGTTTGCGCTTCTCGAATATTCTTCCCATACGAATTCTGCCTCTTTACTTTTCCAAAGGAGCTGGGCCTTGAGTGGTCCCGTTCCATCATTGTATTTCATTTCCCAGCGGTCGAGCGGATCAAACCGCTTCGCAAGCCGTCCAGCGGCCAGCGATGTGATGAGGCGGTTGCTGTGCGACTAACGCTCAATATTGTCGAACACCACATTTTGCTTGTCGCACACACTTCACTCTCCGATGCACCATAGCCCCTTCGTGGTTCGCACGTACATTCGCCGGCCTTCGAAGACAAGCGAACTGCGGAAGGTTTCCAGGCTGTTGCGGGCGATTTCCTTGTGCTCGCGGCCTGGTTCGAGGATGATCGTCGTGCCGTTGTCGCTGCTGACGTAGAGGTACTTGCCGGCAAGGGTGATGCTGGGGTATGACTCTCCGCCGCCGAACTCGAGGCGTTGATCGTAGACGAGTTTGCCAGTCTGGGCATCAGCTACGGAAAAGATGGAACTTGCGCTGAGTCCGTAGATCAGGCCGTCGTGCAGGATGGGCGACGGGAACCAGTAGCCGCCGCCTTTGAGGTTGGTGCCTTTCCAGAGCGGTTCCCATTTGGCGGGGAAGTCGGCAGTGGTCGGCAGGTTGTAGCCGCGCAGTTGGCCGGCGACGAAGAAGACCTTGCCGTCCTGAATGAGCGGCGAATTCGGTCCAGTCGAGCCAAGGCCTTTGGCGAGGATGGCGCCATCGGCGACGCGAACGACGATGCCCTGCGGATGGATGACGACGTCCTCGCCGGCGATGCGCGTCGGCATGGCGGTGCCGTGGTTCGGCTCGATCTTCGCACGCCAGGCTTCGCTGCCGTCGGCGGTGTTGAGAGCGACGAGGTCGGAGAAATGGACGAGCAGCTTGTCCTTGACGAGGACGGGCGAAGCGCCGTGTCCGTATGCGACAGTCGGGTGCTCGATTAGTTTGAGCCAAAGCCGCTTGCCGTCGAGATCGTAGCACGCCGCCAGGCCGTTGCCAAAAATGACGTAGATGCGTTTGCCATCGGTGACAGGCGTGGCCGAACTGTATCCGCCCGTGCCGTGGTATCCGCCCGCACCTTTGCCTGGTTCGAGATAACGGTTGAGTGTAGTGAGCTTCGCACGCTCGGCTTTGATTTTTTCGGTTTGCGGCTTGAGAGCATCGAGCTTTTTCTCGGCGTCTTCCTTGGTCGTTTTCTCGGTCTTGAGCAACTTGCGGATCGCGTCGGCTTCTTTGTTGATTACCGATTGCTGTTTGCTCAGGCCGTCGGCGATCTTGCGTTCGCTCTCAAATTGCTCTTTCTCTTTGTCGCTGAGCACGAGTTCCTTGTAGCTCGATTCGCCTTGCCAAAGAATCTTGCCGTCGGCTTTGTTGACGCAAATCAGCACACACGGCTCGGCACAAGTGAAGAGCTTGTCGCCAAGGATGACAGGGATGGCGTTGCTCTGCGTGAGCTTGATATGCCAAACGACGTTTTTGTCTGGTCCCCACTGGGTCGGCGGCTTCGCGTCGAGATAGCGCCCCGTGCCATCGGTGCGGAAGCCGATATTGGTTTGTCCGAATGCGGAGCCTGTGAAAGAAAATGCGAGAAATAGGAACGCCAAACGGCAGGTCATGTGCGAGTACCAATGGAGGGAATGGTGGATCAAGCGGGCGGGTAGCAGCAGGGAGATTATACGAGTTTGCGACCGCACGCGAATTCCGAGTTTTCCGCTTGCGGCTTAGCGCTCGCTCGGGACATTCGGAACGCTAAGCCCA
>CAMAUE010000068.1 GCA_945861245.1 Singulisphaera sp. GP187 | reverse complement strand
AACCGACCTGACGCCGAACCCGACGGACAATCTGTCGAGCAATCAGGCGAATTTCGGCGACAAGAAGCAGAAGCCCTGCGATGTCGGTTCGTATCTGCCAAATCCGCTCGGCATCTACGACATGCACGGCAACGTCTGGGAGTGGACCGATTCCTCCGAGGCCTCGGCCCGCGTGTTCCGGGGTGGGGGCTGGACCACCCGCGCCGAGAGCTGCACGGCCTCGTCCCGCTACTGGCACGTGCCGGACGACTCGTACGGCATCGTTGGCTTCCGTTTGCTCGCAGTTCCATCCAGCTAAGTTAGGTCAGGTAGGAGCGTAGGTGAATTCACTGCACGGAGCGTAATGGAGCGGAGCGCAATGGAGCGCAGCTGCAGTGAATTCACCGAAGCGAGTGGTGCGAAGGATTTACGAAAAATAAAAAACCATACAGTGTGCACGTGTATCAATGGCGTGTTTACACCGTTATCTGAGTGTCCACCATTCCGGGGGAGGTTCACACATACCGGATAACTTGCACAATTCATGAAGTCGGCAAACTCGGTAACCGATATAAGGGAAAAGGCGAGCCTAGCCGCGTAAGCGGCAGGTTGACGCCTCCGCAAACCTGCCGCTTACGCGGCTAGGCTCGCCGAGGTCTGATTAGAAGGAAAGCAAGTCGTTTCCGAGGCCTGGATTCGGATGTTAAGGCTATGCGAAACAGTAAGAATCGTTGCCGGACGGAGACTATCGTCGTCCCGGCAATTTGTGCTTTTGCATTCCTGTCCGTTCTAACGGGATGCCAGACGGCTCCGCTTGCTCCTGACCGCTTGACTGTTGACTCCCACCTTTCCCATCGAGTCGGCCAGACAATTCCGCAGCATACCATTCCTGGACAAATCGCTATGCCGCCCGGAGCTTCCCTGGACGACGGTATCACCGAAGACGAGGCCATCGCCTTTGCTTTGTGGAACAATGCCGCATTCCAAGAACTCCTCGCGGATTTGGGCATTGCACAGGGCGACCTGATTCAAGCAGGACTGCTGCCCAATCCCGAGTTCGTCTACTTCCCTTCCGTTCCGGACCGACCCTTCAAGTATCTATTCGAGGTGCCGATCGACGCGATCTGGCTTCGTCCGATTCGGGTTCGAAACGCTTCACATGAGGCCGACCGAACCGCGGAGCGCCTCACCCAGGCTGGTCTGGACCTGATGCGAGACGTACGACAAGCCTATGCGGATGTGTTGTTGTCCAGCGAGCGGATTCGGATTGCCGGGGAGGCGGTGAAATTGCGCGGTCGAATCGCCGAACTCGCCGAAAAGCGTTTGAAGGCAGGGGATATATCCTCTCAAGAAGCGGCGACGGCCCGAATCGATGCGCTTCAAGCGGAGCAAGACGCCATACGAATCGTCTTCGACCGTTCGGTGGCCGAGGAGCGGCTACGGAACGTGATGGGAATCGGCAAAGTGAGGGTTTCGTTGAAACTTGATCCTCCGCCGACTCCGGCTTGCCGAACCTTCGATGCCAAGGCTCTTGCTCATGATGCAATGGAAAGTCGTCCCGATGCCTTGGCAACGGTCCTGGCGACGGAAGCAGCCGAAGATCGATTGAGGTTTGCGCAACTCGGCTGGGTTCGGCTGCTCGGGATCGGGGATGCGACTAGCGGCAGGAACGGCCACCAATTCGGCCCCGGCTTGCGATTTACCGTGCCGCTTTTCAACCGTAATCAAGGCGGTATCGCTCGGGCGGAAGCGGAGTTGGAGAAGGCGATTCGGAATCAGCAAACGGTCGCCGATCAAATTACCCTCGATGTTCACCGGGCGCATCTTCAGTACAGCCAAGCCTGCGCCGAGCTCGAATTTCTTCGCACGAAAGTTCGCCCGGAAGTCGAGGCGGCGATCCGCCGATCGCAAGCCGGATATCAAGAAGGAAACGTAACGATTTTCATCGTGCTGGAGAGCACGAGGCAGTTGTTGGACAGTTATCTTCGAGAGGTTCAATTGCAAGCGGACCTTCGACGATCCTGGGCCGAGTTAGAACGAAGTGTAGGCAACCGACTTGGCCCCAAATCGGCCCGTGACCAGAAATAGTGGGAGACCTCGGAAACCAATGGAAAGCACCGTAAATATTCTTCGACGGTTTTCGATGGTGTTGCTCACGCTCTCGATCACGGCGGCAATCACAGCGGGCGCGTGGTGGCTGGTTACGAATAGGAATCCCGCGACGCAGGCTGACAAGCACAGCCCACCCGCGAACATTCCCACCATCGTGAAGGAAGAGGAACTGAACGTCATCACGCTAACGGAAGCCGCCGAGAAACGAATTGGGTTGAAGGTTGGAAAGATCGAGAAGAAGGCAGTTCGGCGTGTTCGGGTGTATGGTGGCGAAGTAACGATCCCGGTTGGACGAGCGATCCTCGTCGCCGCGCCTCTTGGAGGCATTTTGAAAGCTTCCTCTGGAGGGATGCCGAGCGCCGGCCAGTCGATCAAAGCTGGGCAGCAGCTCTTCCAGTTGCTTCCGCAACTCACGCCGGACGGAAGAGCGACTCTTTCCGCATCCTTGGCAGACGCGGACGGCCAGGTGAACAGCGCAAAGGCCCAAATCGATCTAGCTCGCATCGCACTGGAGCGGACCAAACGCGTGCTGAAGGATGGTGCGGGAAGTCAGCGGCAGGTAGACGAAGCGCAAGGAGCATTCGACCTTGCATCCAGGACGATGGATGCCGCGACGGCCCGTAAGACCATTTTGGCGAAAGTAGTGGGGGATGTCGAATCCGGAACCGCAGCGCCCCTATCCATTGATGCTCCCCGAGACGGCATCCTTCGAAACGTCTCAGCCAGCGCAGGGCAAAACGTGCCGAGCGGGGCGGCGTTATTTGAGGTCATGGATCTTTCCACGGTATGGGTTCGCGTACCGATACCCGTCGGTGATTGGGACGGCATCGAAAGTACGGAAGCGGTTCGCGTGGGGAAGCTCTCCTTGCCGAGCGGCGAACCACCCGCCGAGGCAAAGCCTGTCGCAGCACCCCCTTCGGCTAACCCGCTTACCGGCACGGTCGATGTCTATTACGAGATGCCCAACGTCGGCGGTAAACTGATTCCCGGCCAACGACTGGGAGTTACGATTCCGCTGAGCGATGAAAAGGAGTCGCTTACTGCTCCGTGGTCGGCGGTTGTGTTTGACGCACACGGAGGCACCTGGATCTACGAGCAAATTGGCCCGCACCGCTACCTTCGCCGACGCATTGCCATTCGCTACACGATCGGCCCCGATGCCGTGCTTGGCCCAGGTCCGACTGTTGGCGTAAATGTTGTTGTTAAGGGTGTTCCAGAACTTTTTGGCGCGGAAACAGGCTTCGCCAAGTGAGGACGCCATGCTGAGTTGGCTTATCTCGTCTTCAGTTCGCGGAAGAGTGATCGTGATCGCCTTGTGCGGACTCCTCGTCGCCTACGGCTTCCACACAATCCGCACGGCTCCGCTGGACGTGTTCCCCGAGTTCGCGCCGCCGAAGATCGAAATTCAGACGGAAGCCCCCGGGTTATCGACAGACGAAGTTGAAAACCTGATCAGCGTTCCTCTGGAAAACGCATTGAATGGTACGCCGGGACTCACGACGCTCCGGTCCAAGTCTGTTTTGGGCCTTTCGTCGGTCGTGCTTCTCTTTGAAGACGGCACGGACATTCACAAGGCTCGGCAATTCGTTCAGGAACGAGTGGCAGTCGAAGCCGTGCGTCTGCCCACCGTCGCCCGCGCGCCGGTGATGCTCCAGCCGCTTTCGTCTCTCAGCCGTCTCATGATGATCGGCGTTTCATCGAAAACGCTGTCGCAGCGTGACATGACGGAGTTTGCCCTTTGGACCATCCGCCCGAAACTGATGTCGGTTCCCGGCGTGGCCAACGTTGCGATTTGGGGTCAGCGCGACAAACAGTATCAGGTGCTGGTCGATCCGGATCGTTTGCGAGCGCAGGGCATCACCTTGGATCAGGTGCTAAAGGCGACGGGGGACGCCACCGTTTTCGAATCTGGCGGATACGTCGATAAGCCGAACCAGCGGCTCGCGGTGCGTCACCGTGCGATGATTCAAGACCCCGATGACTTGGCTCGAACGGTAGTCGCCTTTCAGAATAACGCACCGATTCGCCTCGGCGATATTGCCACCATTCAATTCGGTTCGCCGCCGCCGATCGGGGACGCCATCATCAACGACGGTCCCGGCTTGTTGCTAATCGTCGAAAAACAACTCGAAGGAAACACCCTGGATGTGACGCGACGTGTAGAGTCAGCGCTCAAGGATATCGAGCCGGGCCTGACGGGCATTCAGTTGGACTCCACCATCTTTCGCCCAGCTACTTTTATTGAACGGGCCATTGAAAATCTCGGTCACGCCCTATTGGTCGGCTGCGGGCTCGTGGTGGTGATTCTCATCATGTTCTTGTTCGATTGGCGGACTGCTTTGATCAGCGTGATCGCGATTCCGCTGTCACTCGTATCCGCCATCGTTGTCTTGACCGCATTCGGAATGATACTCAACACGATGGTCATCGCAGGATTGGTCATTGCGCTCGGAGAAGTGGTGGATGACGCCATCATCGACGTGGAGAATATCGTCCGACGATTGCGGTCGAACCGAGTTGCAGCCAATCCCGCTACGCCTTTCAAGATCGTCTTGGACGCCTCCCTGGAAGTCCGAAGCGCGGTCGTCTACGCGACGATGATCGTTGTCATCGTATTTCTGCCCATCTTCTTCCTGGACGGAATCGCCGGCGCTTTTTTTCGCCCACTCGCGCTGGCTTACATTCTGGCTATCATCGCCTCGCTTATCGTTGCTTTGACGGTTACTCCAGCGCTGTCCTTCATGTTGTTAACGGGGCATCACGGGAGAAGCGAGGAAGCGCCTATCGCACGCGGGCTACGTCGGGCCTACGCAGCGATTCTGCCGTTTCTCATCGATAAGCCGTACCAGGCTCTGGGATTCGTCTTAAGCACCTTCCTTCTCAGCGGTGCCGCTGCTACGCAGTTCGGATCGGAATTCTTGCCCGAGTTTCAGGAAACCGACTTTCTGATGCACTTCGTGGCCAAACCCGGAACGTCCGTCGAGGAAATGGATCGCATGACAATCCTCGCGAGTCGTGAACTCTTGGCCATCCCCGGGGTGCGCAATTTCGGTTCGCACATCGGGCGTGCCGAGGTCGCTGACGAAGTATACGGCCCAAACTTCACGGAACTATGGATCAGCATCGAGCCAAGCGTGGACTATCCGGCGACGCTGAAACGTATTCAGGCTGCAATGGACGGATACCCCGGTATGTTCTGCGACGTGCAAACCTACCTCAAGGAGCGAAGTAAAGAGGTTCTATCTGGATCGAGTGCGAGTATCGTCGTTCGTCTTTTTGGCCCCGACATGGCTGTCTTGAGAGGTCAGGCGAAGGAAGTCGAGAAGGTTATGGGAAAAGTTGACGGGGTGACAAATCTCAAAGTCGAATCTCAGGTGCTGCTGCCTCAGATCGAAGTAAGGCTCCGGGCGGATGCGGCGGAGCGATACGGTCTCACTCCCGGCCATGTTCGCAGGGCTACCACGACACTGCTGCGGGGAACAAAAGTCGGCGAAATATATGAGGGACCGAAGCGATTTGACGTGGTGGTATGGGGTGTGCCGACCTGTCGAGACGACTTGGCATCGTTGCAATCTTTGCCGATCGATTCTCCCGCCGGCGTCCAAGTTCGCTTGAGGGACGTAGCCGATGTGATGGTCGTGGCAATGCCGAATGAAATCAAACGTGAGGCCGCGTCCCGCCGTCTGGACATTACCTGCAACGTGCAAGGCCGCGATCTGGGAACGGTAGCCGCGGAGATCGAAAACAGCGTTCGCGCACTCAAGTTCGAGCCAGGATACCATCCGGAATTTCTGGGTGAAGAAGCCGCCCGACGCGAGTCGAGCCGGCGATTGTATCTGCTCGCTGGGTTGGCATTGTTTGGCGTTGTCTTAGTCCTCTATTCCGATTTCGGGTCTTGGAGGTTGACTCTCATCGTCTCGTTCACTCTGCCGTTCGCCCTTGTTGGAGGAGGTATCGGCGTGTTTCTGACCGGCGGTGTGCTCTCGCTCGGGTCGCTTGTCGGACTGGTAACCGTGCTGGGAATCGCTGCCCGCAATGGCATCATGCTTGTCAGCCATTATCGCCACCTCGAGGACGTGGAAAACATGCCTTTCGGAGCGGAACTGGTACGGCACGGCTCCGAAGAACGCCTCGCGCCCATCCTGATGACAGCTCTGGCAACGGGCTTGGCTTTGCTGCCGCTCATTATCAGCGGCCAAAAGCCCGGTCATGAAGTCGAATACCCATTAGCAGTCGTGATCGTCGGCGGGTTGGTTACCTCAACGCTGCTGAATTTGTTTCTTCTGCCGTCCCTTTATTTACGATTCGGTCGGCGCACTACAATTGGCGAGAGTGAGTTGTAAATTATTTGGCCCGTCGCCTCGCACTTTCAGGTCTTTCGCTTTTGAGACTGCCAAACGGACGACTATTGCAGTCATCATCCAACCTCCACCAAACGAGCCGGAAGCGTGAGCGACGGATCTTTTTTCATGTTAATCCGTCGCTTACGCTTCCGGCTCGTGCCCGTCCTACATGGAAAAAATCGAATACGTAGCGTATATCAACACTCTCGCCTCGGCCCCTTTTCGTTACTTAAGGAAATCCAATGACTGCGAACAACATGCGAACCGCGACTCTGCTCATGGCCACGCTCCTTGGCGTTGTGCAACACGCCCAGGCCCAGCGCGAAGCGGCGAGGCCGGAAATTCGGGGTGTCGTCAAGTCAATCGACGCCGGCACGATCACCGTGACGATGGGTGGTGGCCGCGAAGTTGCTGCTGCTGAGAAGACGTATACGCTGACGAAATCGGTCGAAGTCGCCGTCGGCAGCGCGTTCCGGTTCGGCGGCGCGTACCGCGAAGCGAGCATCAAGGATATCGCCCAGGGAGCCGTCGTCAGCCTGTCGCTAACGGCCGATCAGAAGTCCGTCGATGGCATTCTCGCCGAGGAGCCAACGGTGCGCGGCATCCTCAAGTCCGTCGATGCGAAGAAGCGCACGGTGACGATGACGACCGGCCCGGCTCAGCGCGAGCAGGCGGCGGAAGACAAGACCTTCACGATCGCCGCCGATGCCGACATCGCAATCGACGATGGGCGAGGCCGACGTTTCTCCATCAGGGAAGGCAAACTTGAAGAATTGGCCGAGGGGACGATCATCACGGCCCGGCTGTCGCTCGACAAGGGGCGCGTGAATTCGATTCTTGCCGAAGGTGCGACGATCATGGGCGTCATCAAGTCGATCGACGCCGATAAACGCATGGTGACATTGACCACGCGCCCAGCACGCGGGGACGATGCCGGTGAGGAGCGGACCGTCGCCGTCGCCAAGGAGGCGGCGATACTCGTTGATGACGGCAAGGGACGACGACTTTCCGTGAAGGAAGCCAAACTCGCGGATGTGGCGGTCGGCTCGATGGTCATGGCCAAGCTGTCCGTGGATCAAAGCTTCGTGATGATGCTCAAAGCCGAAGGCCCGACCGTGTTCGGGCTGCTCAAAGCAGTAGACGCCAAGAAAGGCACCATCACGATCGCGATCCCCAAAGGCCGAGACGACGCCGACGAGAAGACCTATACGCTCGCCAAGGATGCAGGCATTACGCTCGACGGCAACAGCACGACCCTGGCTGACCTCAAGATCGGCGAAAACGGGCCGTATGTCCAGCTGCGACTCACGCTCGATCAAAAAACCGTGCGATCGCTGACCGCCCGGCAACCGGGGGCTCGCTAACGATAATCAAAAAAATGCCAATCCGTATAGCCGTAACACGCAGCGGATCGCGGAGTCCAACCCGTGCTCAATACGCAATTTAACCACAGAGACACTGAGACACAGAGAAAATGCGAGGAATAGGGAACGAGCAATTTCACGATCCGGCGTGTCTTCCTTGCTTCCCATCCTTCATATTTCCTCTGTGTCTCTGTGGTTAAAATTCTAACCATGCCAACCCGCGCTCCGCTGGCGAGTCGCGGCTAAACGGGACCGCACATCTCCAGCGCCTTCGTGACGACATCGAACGCCGCACGCGGTTTGGCGATGCGCTTTACGTTGGCGCGGATCGCCTCCATTCGTGCCGAATCCTTTAGCAACGCATTGATCTTGTAACCCAGCGTGCCGATATTGTTCGCTTTGATCGCGGCGCCGCTTTCGAGCAGATAGTCGCTATTTCGGCTCTCTTGGCCCGGTATCGGATTGACGATCACCATGATCGCTCCGCGCGCGAGCACCTCCGATGTCGTCAGCCCGCCCGGCTTGGTCACGACGAGATCGGCTGCTTGCATCAACTCGTCGATCTCCTTGGTGAATCCCATCACCTTCACGCGATGGCGTTCGGGCGTTGCCAATTTTTCCAGCTCTTCCTTCAACGCTTCGTTACGACCGGTGATCGTCACCAGTTGGATGGGCCGTTCGATGGCGCAAAGCGAGTGGAAGATTTTCGCGATCGGCCCGACGCCAAAGCCGCCGGACAGCTGCAAAATGATCGGGCGATCCGTCGCCAGGCCGTGCTTGGCGATGCAGGCGTTGCGGTCTTTCGGCTCGCTGAAAACAGGATGAATCGGGATGCCGGTGACGAACGTATCCGCCGGGGGCACGCCCCAGTGTTGCAGGTACTGCGAGCCTTCCAGTGTTGCGGTGAAGTAGCGGTCACACGGCTGATTGACCCAGAGCCGATGGGTCTCGAAATCAGTCGTCACGGTCACATGAGGCAACGTGGTCTCGTTCTTCTTTCGCAACGAGGCAATAATTTCGGCAGGCAAAAAGTGCGTGTTGATAACGATGTCCCAAGGTTCCGCCTGAAGGAATTTGAGGAAAGGCTTGAGGTTGAGTTTTTCGAGGTACAGCCGAAGCCGGTCGGTGCGGTGCTTGGGTGAGGTCGGCTGATCGAGCATGTCGTAAAAGTAGCCAAGAGCGTGCGGAACTTTGTTGACCAGGTCGAGATAGAACTTCCCGTAGATGCGACGGAAAAGACTATTGGTCATGTCGAGCACGTCAACGTTTTTCACGACGGCGTCCGGCAGCATCTGTCGAGCGGCCAGTTCAACTGCCTCGGCAGCGCGAAGATGGCCCGCACCGACGGACGCGGACAGGACGAGAATTCGTTTTGGCATGATGGCTCCCGGTGGGTGTTACGAGCTTTGGACATATTATACCTTTGACGGCTGGATTTGTCGCTTTTCCGAGCCGCGACCGTCAGGGAGCGGCCGACAAAATGCGGTGCGTTCGCTGTCGGCCGCTCCCTGACGGTCGCGGCTCGGAAGGATTCAGTTCGTCCCAAATGAAGAAAACAATATGCCGTTAAAACAACTCGAATTGGCGATCAGCGATCTCACGCGAGCATTCCGTGTCGATCCGGCGACGTTGGCCGTTTCCGAATCGGGGGCCGTACTCTCGCCGTCCATTCGGCTAGCAGACCTCGGCTCGCATGCGTTCTGTGCGGAGCATCGGCTTCGATACCCGTATGTTGGCGGAGCGATGGCGAACGGAATCGCATCGGTCGAGTTCGTCGAGGCCATGAGCCGAGCCGGTTTGCTCGGCTTTTTCGGTGCTGCCGGCCTCGATCCGGACACGGTGGAAGCGGCAATCGATCGGCTGAAACGCTCGCTGCCGGATGCAACGTACGGGTTTAACCTGATTCACAGCCCGAACGAGCCGCGTCTGGAGGCCGCCGTCGCCGACCTGTTCATTCGTCGTGGGATTAAACTGGTGGAAGCGTCGGCATATCTGGGCTTGACGTTGCCGATCGTTCGCTATCGAGTGCATGGCATCCATCAAGATTCAACGGGTCGCATCATAACGCCGAATCGCGTGATGGCGAAGGTGTCGCGCGTGGAAGTCGCGTCCAAGTTCTTCGCTCCGCCGCCCGCGGACATGCTTCGCCAACTCGTTCAGGCCGGTGACATCACTGCCGGGCAGGCGGAACTTGCGGGGCGTATTCCGATGGCGCAGGATGTGACGGCTGAGGCGGATTCTGCCGGGCATACCGACAATCGTCCGGCAATCACGCTGCTGCCGACGCTACTTGCTCTTCGCAACCGCTTCCAGGAACAATATGATTGGCCCGAACCGCTGCGTGTCGGGGCGGCGGGCGGCATGAGTACACCTGCATCGGCGGCGGCGGCGTTCACCATGGGCGCGGCATACATCGTCACAGGATCCGTCAATCAAGCGTGCGTCGAATCGGGATCGTCCGACATCGTTCGCCAAATGCTCGCCGAGGCGGAGCAGGCCGACACCATCATGGCGCCGGCCGCCGACATGTTTGAAATGGGCGTGAAGGTGCAGGTCCTCAAGCGCGGCACGATGTTCGCGATGCGGGCGGCGAAGCTTTATGACCTCTATCGTTCGTATGACGGCCTGAACAAGATTCCAGCCGCTGACCGCGAGATGCTCGAGAAAACCGTGTTCCGCGCGACGCTCGACGATATCTGGATTCAAACGGTTGCGTTCTTCAAACAGCGCGATCCCGCTCAGATTGAGCGTGCCGAAAAAGACGCCAAACATAAGATGGCCTTGGTGTTTCGCTGGTACCTCGGGCAATCCTCGCGTTGGGCCAACAAGGGTGACGTGACTCGCAAGATCGATTACCAGGTCTGGTGTGGCCCGGCGATGGGCGCGTTCAACGAATGGACGCGTGGAACGTTTCTGGAACGCCCGGAAAACCGCCGCGTGGAAGCGGTGGCACTGAACATCCTCAACGGAGCCGCCAAACTCGTACGAACGGCGGCATTACGCTTTCAAGGAGTGAAACTGCCGGTGGGATTTCCTGATTCGTCCGTAGTCCGTGGTCCGTAGTCCGTGGCAAGCAAGCAATGAGCGAATGCACCAGGAGCATCCTCTACGGACTACGGACTACGGACTTGATAGACAAGAAGCACCCGGAATCACTTAATAAATAATGCAGGTTTGACTCGTGAGCATCGACGCACAACATCGTCCGGCACCGGTTGCGATTATCGGCATTGGCTGTCTCTTTCCCGGCGCTGACAACATCGAGAGTTATTGGGCCAACCTGCAAGACGGCGTCGATGCCATCACCGACGTGCCGGCGACGCATTGGCGGCCCGAAGACTATTTCGACAAAGACCCCAAGAAGCCCGATCACACCTACGCGGCCCGCGGCGGGTTCCTCTCCCCCGTCGATTTTCCTGCCCTCGAAATGGGCATTTCTCCCAACGTGCTCGAAGCCACCGATACGACGCAACTTCTCGGCCTGCTCGTTGCCAAACAGGCGCTCGATGTCGCCGGCTACGGTGTGGGCCGCGAGTTTGATCGCAGCAAAGTCAGCGTCATCCTCGGCGTCACCGGCACGCTGGAGCTAGTCATTCCGCTCGGCGCGCGACTTGGCCATCCGCGCTGGAAACGCGCGTTAAAGGATGCTGGCGTCGATGACTTGGTCGCTCAAGATGTTGTGCAGCGCATCGCCGATTCCTACGTTGGCTGGCAGGAGGATTCGTTTCCCGGTCTCCTGGGCAACGTCGTCGCGGGACGCATCGCCAATCGGCTCGATCTCGGCGGCACGAATTGCGTCGTCGATGCGGCCTGCGCGAGTTCGCTCAGCGCGTTGCATCTCGGCTTACTCGAACTGTCGGCAGGCCGGTCGGACATGGTCATCGCCGGCGGGATGGATACGTTCAACGACATCTTCATGTACATGTGCTTCAGCAAAACGCCGGCCTTGTCGCCGACGGGCAATGCGAAGCCGTTCGATGCCTCAGCTGACGGTACGATTCTCGGTGAAGGCCTCGGCTGTGTGCTGCTCAAACGCCTCGACGACGCCAAGCGCGACGGCGACAAGATTTTCGCGGTCATCCGCAGCGTTGGCACATCGAGCGATGGTAAAGGTCAGGCGATCTACGCACCCAGTCCCAAGGGACAGACGAAGGCATTGCGACAGGCCTATCGATTGGCCGACGTTACACCCGAAATGATAGAGCTTGTCGAAGCGCATGGCACAGGCACGAAGGCCGGCGATGCCGCCGAGTTGGCAGCGCTGGTCGAGGTCTATCGCAATGGTGTCGACGCTCCATCGCCGAACCAGCCGAGCATGCCGTGGTGTGCGTTGGGATCGGTGAAGTCGCAGATTGGCCACACGAAGGCCGCCGCGGGGGTTGCCGGTCTGATCAAGGCGGCGTTGGCGTTGCATCACAAGGTGCTGCCGCCGACGATCAAGGTGACGCAGCCGATCGAGCAAGTCGCGCCGGGGCAGACGCCGTTCTACGTCAACACACAGAAGCGTCCCTGGCTGCCGCCCAGCGCTGGGCATCCGCGTCGTGCCGCCGTCAGCGCGTTTGGCTTCGGCGGGAGCAACTTCCACTGCGTGCTTGAAGAGTACACAAGCGCGAAAGCCGCGATCGACTGGGACTCTCGCGTGCAAATCGTCGCATTCTCTGCGCAGACGCCTGAAGAGCTTCGCCAGCGTCTCGCCGCCTGGCCTGCTGGCCTTGTCTGGGACGATTTGCGCATCGAGGCCGCCCGCACCCGGGCCCGCTTTTTCGGCAAACATCGCTGTCGGTTGACGATCGTAGTGGAGCGCGACAAGAAATCGGCGGACGAACTCGTCGCCAGTGCTCTAGCGCAACTCGACAAATCGGCGGACAAGGATTCGTGGAGCACACCGGACGGCATTTACTTCGGGCGAGGAAACGCACCGGGCAAGCTGGCGATGCTTTTCCCAGGGCAAGGTTCGCAATACGTCGGCATGATGCGCGATCTGATCTGCCGATTTCCGCAGATGCAGGCAACGCTCGTCGAAGCGAATGCGTCGTTTGCCAAGAATCGAATCGGCAAAAGCGAACGTCGGCTAAGTGATTTCATTTATCCCGTGCCGACGTTCCGCGACGAGGACCGCAAACACGACGACGATGCGTTGCGTGCCACCGACGTTGCGCAGCCCGCGCTCGGCGCGATGAGCCTGGGTGTGTTGCGCGTCCTCGAGCAATTCCACATTCGGCCCGACGTTGTCGCCGGGCATAGCTACGGCGAATTGACGGCGCTCTGTGCGGCTGGTCGAATCGACGTGGCTTCGATGCACACGCTATCGCAACTTCGCGGGCGATTGATGGCGCATGGAACCGGTGATCGCGGCGGGATGCTGGCGGTCCGCGCACCGTTGGCGGATGTCGAGGCCGTCATCCGCGAAGAAAACCTCGAGCTCGTGCTTGCCAATCGCAATGCCCCGAGCCAGGCAGTTTTGTCGGGTTCGTCGCTGGAGATTGCCCGAGCCCACGAAATATTCGAGCGTCGCAAGATTGACGCGAAACCGTTGACCGTCGCGGCTGCTTTCCACAGCCCGTTCGTTGCCGAGGCGAAGGTTCCCTTCCGCGATGCGCTCGAGTTGATCGAATTCCGCGGCACCGACATCGCTGTTTATGCAAACACCACGGCTCAGGAGTATCCGCGCGAGCCACACCAGGCGCGTGGACTGGTGGCGAACCAGCTTGCGGAACCTGTGAAATTCGTCGAGCAGATCCAGGCGATGTACAGCGACGGGGCACGCACCTTTGTCGAAGTCGGCCCCGGACGGACACTATCGGGCCTCATCGCTGCCATTCTTGACGGGCAACCGCACGAGACGTTGACTATCGACGCATCGGTCGGCAAACGGCCAGCCTTCCTTGATTTGGCGCGCGTGCTAGCGCAGCTGGCGGCTCTCGGATACCGCGCTGACCTCGTGCGCTGGGACGAAGGCCAGGGCGACCGGAAGATGAAAGCCGAGCAGAAGCCGACGCTGACGGTTCCCATCTGCGGGGCCAATTACGTGAAGCCGAAGGAAGCCAGACCCGCCGTGAAGCCGTCGGTCAAGCCGAGTACGCCGAAGCCGACGGCCCTTGCGGCTTCGACGCAAAATTCTAGTGTGAGAGTAACCCCGCCATCACCCCCCGTGACCCGAAAAGCTATGAGCGAACCGCTGTCGACTGTTGCCCCAACCACCATGCCGGCTGACGGATCCGCCTTGGCCATGACGCAAGATAATCTCATCGCCTTGCAACGATTGGCTGAGCAAACAGCTCAGTTGCATCGGCAATTTTTGGAAGGCCAGGATCGGGCACTTCAAGTGTTCCAATCGCTGTTGGATCAGCAGAATCAGCTCATGCAAGGACCTGGTGCCGCCGTCCGATCCATCCCACGCACGCCAGCAGTTGCTCCCAGAGTTCAGACTCCGGCTCCGGTCTCGGTATCACGCAAAGCACCGGTTATCGCTCAACTGAAACCGCAAGTGGTCGCGCCGGCCCCCGTGATCGCAGCCGCGCCCGTGGTGCAAGTGTCGAACGCGAAACTTGAGTCAACGCTGCTCGACGTGGTCGCTGCCAAGACGGGGTATCCGTCGGAAATGCTTCAGCTGGATATGGAGTTGGATACGGACCTCGGCATCGATTCGATCAAGCGCGTCGAGATTTTCGCGATTCTGCAGGAAAAGCTGCCCGATGCACCGCCGGTGAAGGCCGAGCATCTCGGCACGCTGCGCACGCTTCGGCAGGTCGTTGAGTTCCTCGTTGGCACCGATGGCGCTGGATCGAAGGTTGATGCTGCCACGCACCACGCATCACCCGCCGGTCCGAGTGCCGATCATGCGACAGCGATATTCATGGAAGTCGTCTCGCAAAAGACCGGTTATCCGCCGGAGATGTTGCAACTCGACATGGAGCTGGACACGGATCTCGGTATCGATTCGATCAAGCGCGTCGAGATTTTCGCGCTGTTGCAGGAAAAGCTGCCCGACGCGCCGACCGTGAAAGCGGAGCATCTCGGAACGCTGCGGACGATTCGGCAGGTCATCGATTTCATTGCTCAAACGCCGAGCAAACAGGCTGAGCCGGCTTCGTCTCCGTCTCCGATGCCGCCCAAAGCGGCGACGCCAATCGCCGTTAGTTCTCCGGCGACGAAAGAAATCGCCGAAATCCAACGGCTCGTGCCAAGCGCCGTCGAGTGGGACGAACCATCGCCACGTGAGAGCATCGACTTTGCGACGGACGCCGAGATTTGGGTGACGGCCGAGGGCGGCGAGCTGGCGGAGCGCATCGTTCGCCGACTGGATCTACTGGGCTACCGCTCGCGCCTCGTAGCGGTCAACGATGCCGTTACAATGACCAAGCCCGATCGCTTGGCCGGTCTGGTGATCGTCGCTCCCGAAGGCACTCTCGGAGATCGCTACTTCCTGGACATGTTTGCCCTGCTGCAACGTGCGGCTGGGGGATTGCGGCACGATTCGATCTTCACGACGGTCACCCGGCTCGGCGGCGCTTTCGGCCTTGCAGGGATGAACATTGGCGCGGACCCGATGTTCGGCGGATTGGCCGGCCTGGCGAAGACGGCGAGCCACGAATGGCCCGAGGTCAATTGTAAAGCGATCGATTTGGCTAACGGCTGGGATGATCTCGACGATGCCGCGTTTGCCATCGTCGAGGAAATAAGCTCGGCCGGCCCCGTTGAGGTCGGCATGTCGCCACGCGGTCGATTGCAAATCCAACTCAAGCCGGAATCGGCGACGGCGTCACCACAGTCGCCGCTGGAGCGCGGCGATGTCGTCGTTGTCACCGGCGGGGCCCGTGGAGTCACGGCGGAGACGGCTGTCGCCCTGGCTCGCGCGTTCGCACCGACGCTGGTGCTACTGGGCCGCAGCGCCGCCCCGACAGCTGAGCCGACTTGGCTAGCCTCGTTGACCCAGGAAAGCGACATCAAACGCTCGCTCCTGACGCAGATGAATGGCCAGGCCACGCCGAAAGAAGTCGGCGAGCGTTATCAATCGCTGTCGGCCAATCGCGAAATCCTGGCAACGCTCAGCCGGATTGAGGCCGCTGGCGCTAAATCCGTCTATCGCCAGGTCGATGTGCGCAACGCCGATGCCGTTCGCGCCGCGATCTCGGCAATTCGCAGCGAACTCGGACCGATCCGCGGGTTGGTACACGGCGCGGGCGTTCTTGCGGATCGCTTGATCGTTGACAAGACCGCCGAGCAATTTGAGACGGTCTATGCGACCAAGGTCGCCAGTCTGACGAACCTGCTCAACGCAGTCAAAGACGACGATCTGCACGTTCTCGCGTTATTCTCCTCCTCGACGGCGCGCTTCGGGCGGACAGGTCAAGCCGATTACGCTGTCGCCAATGAGGTGCTGAATAAGCTGGCCCAGCGCGAGGCGCTCGCCCGGCCGACGTGCCGAGTGGTTTCCCTCAACTGGGGCCCGTGGGACGGCGGCATGGTCAACGCCGCGCTCAAGAAGCTCTTCGCCGACGAAGGCGTCGGCGTCATCCCGCTGCAAGCTGGCGGCGAATTCTTCGTGCGCGAAATCAGCCAGCCGCCCGGCAGCGCGATCGAAGTCGTTGTCATCGGCTCGTTGCCGGGCGAACTCGTTAGCAAGCACGTCTCAACCACGCCTGCCGATAAATTGGCGTTCGAGCGCGATCTCAGCCTTGACGCGATGCCGATGTTGAAATCGCACGTCATCAAAGGCCATCCCGTGTTGCCGATGGCGCTGGCGATCGAATGGTTGGCCCATGGCGCGCTGCACGCCAATCCGGGGTTGACCTTCCACGGTTTCGACGATCTGCGCGTGCTGAAGGGGATTATTGTTCACGACGATCAACCGCTTCAGTTGAGTGTGTTGACGGGCGAAGCAATCAAGGAAAAGAACCTATTCCGCGTACCAGTCGAGATCCGCAGCCAAGCAAACGCGGGACGAGAGACGCCGCACGTTCGGGCGATCATCGTTCTGGCATCGAAACCGTTGACGACCGATGAAAATGTCGTGGAAATCGCCACGCAGGCATATCCACGCAGCAAACATGAAATTTACACGGAACGATTGTTCCACGGCCCGGACCTGCAGGGCATCGAGACCGTCGAAGGCTGTTCGGAGGCCGGCATGGTGGCGATGGTTGCGTCCGCCCCGTCGCCGAGCGCGTGGGTTCGGCAGCCGTTGCGCGGTTCCTGGCTGACGGATCCGCTGGTGCTGGATTGCAGCTTCCAGCTGATGATCCTGTGGACGCAAGAGCTATGCGGCGCCGGCTCGCTGCCATCGGGTGCCGGCCGCTATCGCCAATTTGCTCGCACATTCCCGCGCGATGGCGTTCGCATCGTCGCCCGAATTACCAAGCAAAGCGAGCATCGCGCGGTCGCCGATCTCGATTTCGTCGATCGTGCCGGCAAACTCATCGCCCGCATGAACGACTACGAATGCGTAATCGACGCCTCGCTCAACCAGGCGTTCCGCCTCAATCAACTGAACGTCAACGCCTGAGCCGGCTCGAATCGCGACAGATGCCGTATTCCGCTTGCGGCTTAGCGCTCGCGTGGGATCTTCTGAGCGCTAAGCCGCAAGCGGAAAATGCAAATTGGGCTGGTCTGAACAACATGGCACCTCGGCAGCGAGTCGCGATTGTCGGCATGAGCGGAATATTCCCTCAGTCGGCAACCATCGAACAGTTTTGGGCCAACGTCAAGAATGGCATCGACACCGCACGGCACGTGCCAGCAGGCCGATGGACCCTTGCACCCGACGACGCCTACGATCCGCATCCCGGCACGCCCGATCGCGCCTATTCCCTGCGTGGCTGTTTCATTGAAGGATTCCAGCTCGATTCGGCAGGTCTCGCACTCGATCGCAATCTTCTGACACAGCTTGACCCCATGTGTCACCTTGCTCTACACGCCGGTCGGCAAGCGTGGCGGGACGCCGTCACGGACCATCTCGATCCGCGCCGCGTCGGTGTGATCCTTGGCAATATCGCGCTGCCCACCGACTCGGCATCGGCCTGGACGCGCGACAAATTAGGCCGCGAGATTGCCGAGTGTATCGGCGCACCGCACAGTGCGAATTCGACGCATCCACTGAATTGCAGCGTTGCCGGTCTGCCCGCGGGATTGTTAGCGAAGGCGCTAGGGCTTGGCGGCGGGGCGTTCGCCCTCGATGCGGCCTGTGCGTCGTCGCTCTACGCGTTGAAATTGGCGGTTGATGAGTTGCTTGCGGGCCGGGCCGACGCGATGCTGACGGGAGGCGTATCGCGTCCGGACTGTCTATATACCCAAATGGGTTTTTCGCAGCTTCGGGCGTTGTCGCCCTCGGGTCGCTGCTCGCCATTCGATGCGAAAGCTGACGGCCTGGTCGTCGGCGAAGGCTCGGGCGTCTTCGTGCTAAAGCGATTGGACGACGCGCTCAAGGCGGGCGATCGCATCTATGCAACAATTGCTGGCATCGGGCTGTCGAACGATGTGCATGGCCGACTGCTCGCGCCAAGCACCGAGGGCCAGCTTCGCGCGATGCGCGCCGCCTACGCCCAAGCAGGTTGGTCGCCGCAGGATATTGATCTCATCGAATGCCACGGCACGGGAACGCCGGTCGGCGACGGTGTCGAGTTTGCCAGTTTAGCCGAGTTGTGGCAAGGCGGCGCGTGGCGGGCGGGGCAGTGCGTCATCGGGTCGGTGAAATCGAACATCGGCCATGCGTTGACGGCGGCCGGTGCGGCGGGTTTGCTGAAAGTGCTGCTGTCATTCCAGCACGAGACTTTGCCGGCGACCGCGAACTTTGCGTCACCGGAGCCGCATTTGGCCTACGGCGATAGTCCGTTCCGCGTGTTGGCGACGAGTCAGCCGTGGGCACGCCGCAATCGCGAGCGCCCTCATCGCGCAGCCGTTAGCGCATTCGGATTGGGCGGCATCAACGCGCATGTGCTGCTGGAGGAATGGGACAGCAACGCGGCCCTGACGACAACTATTGGGAGCGCTTCCGATCCTGCTCTGCTGATCGCCATCGTCGGGATGGACGCGCATTTCGGACCCTGGGAAACCTTGGATGCGTTTCGAGATCGCGTGCTGGGAGACGACGATGCCACACCGGACGGATTTGCCATCGACGAACTCGTCATCCCGGCGGACAAGTTTCGCATCCCGCCGAAGGAACTGGAGGAGATGCTGCCGCAGCAGCTTCTGATGTTGAAGGTCGCCGCCGGGGCCATTGACGACGCCAAATTCAATCGTGACGCCTTGCTCCGTACTGGCGTCTTCGTCGGCATCGAACTCGATCCCAACACGACCAACTTCAACCTGCGCTGGTCGCTGCTCAATGATGCCCGAGAATGGAATCAGCAACTTGGCCTAAACCTTACGCCCGAAGCGCTGTCGGCATGGACACAGGAACTGCGCGATAGGGTGCATCCGCCATTAAACGCCAATCGCACGATGGGCGCACTCGGCGGCATCGTGGCGAGCCGAATCGCTCGCGAATTTCACGTCGGCGGGCCGAGCTTTACGATTTCGTCCGAGGAATGCTCCGGTTTGCACGCGCTTCAGGTTGCCGTGCGGCGATTGCAACAGGCCGAGTTGGACCAAGCAATCGTTGGGGCTGTCGATCTGGCGAAGGGCGCGGGAGCGGCGGCAGTAGTCTTGAAACGGCTTGACGATGCTATCCGCGCTGGGGATCGCGTCTATGGGGTCATTCGCAGCGTTGGCGGGGGCGCTCCTGGCCCTTCGCTGGCGCTCAGGCTCGGACATTCCGATATCGGCGATGCGGGTGTGGCCACGGGGTTGGCCGACGTTGTCAAGGCATGCCTCTGTCTTCACCACGAACGCTTGCCGGATCGGCTTCAATATTGGCTGCGCAATCGCGCGGACGGTCTGCGTCAGGCGGTTGTAAGCTCGACGAACGCCATGGGCAGTCACGTTCACGTTGTACTCGAAGAAACCGCCGAACCGGGCACAACCGTCGCGATCCGCCCGCATAGCCCGCGCACAACGTCGCTGGCGCTGTTCGCCATCGAGGCGGACGATTCCGCCGGATTGCGACGGCAAATCCAGAAGCTGCGCGAACACGCCGCCGCGTCCCCGAATGCCGACATCGACACTCTCGCCCGAAGTTGGTGGCAGACCCATCCGAACGATCCGCACCAGACGCTCGGCCTCGCTATTGTCGCCGAATCGTCTGCCGACCTCGTTCGGCAACTGGACGCGCTTCCGCCGACTGTGCCGCATGCTCTGCCGCCGTTGCCTCGCGTGGCGTTTGTGTTTCCGGGTTCGGGCAACCATTATCCTGACATGGGACGCGAACTATCGACGGCGTTTCCCGAAATCCTCCGCCGACAGGATGCCGAGACCGGGTATCTGCGCGATCAGGTGTTGCCTGACGTTTTTTGGAATGGCGATGCGCAGGCAAACTTCGACAATCGTACGATGATCCTCGGCCAAGTCGCTCTTGGAACGATCGTTAGCGATGTCTTGCGCAGGCTTGGCGTCGAGCCGCATGCGTCGATTGGGTACAGTCTCGGCGAATCGTCGGCGAACTTCGCGCTGCGGGCCTGGACGGAGCGCGATGAGATGCTGCACAGGCTGATGGCGTCGCCACTGTTTGTCAGCGATTTGGCCGGCGAATGCAAGGCCGCTCGCCAGGCCTGGGGCTTGAACCCGAGCGAATCGGTCGATTGGATCGCGGGGATCGTGCCATGTCCCGCCGAGCAAGTTCGCCAGGCATTGCCGGGCCGCGATCGCGTCTACCTGCTGATCGTCAACACGCCGCGCGAAACGGTGATCGGCGGCGCTCGGCTCGCGGTGGAGCTATTGGTGCGCGATCTCGGCACGGCTTTCATTCCTCTAACGGGCGTGAGCACCGTGCATTGCGAGATCGCTCGGCAAGTCGAGGACGCCTACCGTGCTCTGCATCTCCTGCGCACGACGCCGCCGACCGGCATTCGATTCTACAGTGGCGCATCTGGCCGTATCCACGAGTTGACGCGCGAAAGTGCAGCCGAATCAATTGTCGAGCAGGCGCTACATCCGATCGACTTCCCGGCGATGATCGAGCAAGCCTATCAAGACGGCATCCGCGTCTTCGTCGAGATCGGTCCGGGCAGTTCCTGCACGCGGATGATCGGGCAAATTCTCGGTCAGCGCCCGCATCTGGCCCAGTCCGCGAGTGTTGCGGGACAGAGCGAATTTACGACGATCCTGCGCTTGCTCGCCAGCCTGATCGCCGCCCGCGTGCCGGTCGATTTGCGTACACTCTATGGCCAGAACCTCGCGCGGAAGCGCAGCCCAAGCACATCGGAACGTGTCGTTCGATTCCCTGTCGGCGGAGTGCCGTTCGATATCCCACTGCCCCCGATCGCGTCGCCAGTCGGACGGCCAGCTTTGGTATCGGCGTCGGTGCTGCAACAACTCACCGCTGCACAGACGGCGAAGGCGGAAGCCCATGAAGTCTTCCTGCGATTTTCCGAGAACCTGACGCAAACCATCGCCAATCAACTCAGCACGCAGATCGGCCTGGCCGCGGCGCATCCGGAAATCATAGTCACCAGGCCAACATCCGAATCGCCACGCCCCGCTCTCGATCGCGAGCAATGTCTGGAGTTCGCCATCGGCTCGATCGCCAACGTGCTCGGCCCCGAGTTCGCGGACGCAGATTCGTATCCGACGCGCGTGCGGTTGCCGGACGAGCCGTTGATGCTGGTCGATCGCATCATGTCGATCACGGGCACGCCGCGTTCGATGACATCGGGCATCGTGGTGACGGAGCATGATATTCATCCGGGCGCCTGGTATCTCGATGCCGAGCGGATTCCGACGTGCATCGCCGTCGAAGCAGGGCAGGCGGATCTGTTTCTATCGGGCTATCTCGGCATCGATTTTGAGACGAAGGGTTTGGCCGTCTATCGCCTGCTCGATGCGGAGGTGACGTTCCATCGCGGCCTGCCTGGACCCGGCGCGGTGATCCATTACGAGATCCACATCGATAATTTCTTTCGCCAGGGCACGACGCCACTCTTCCGTTTCCGCTTCGAGGGCACGGTGGACGGCGAACCGCTGTTGACGATGCGCGACGGCTGCGCCGGCTTCTTCACCGCTGCCGAATTGAACGCGGGAAAAGGCATCGTGCAGACGGAACTCGATCGCCAGCCGCGACCGGGCATCCGACCCGATGATTGGCAAGCGATCGTGCCGATGGCTGTCGAGGCTTTCAACGAACAGCAAATCGATGCCTTGCGCTCGGGCGATCTCGTCGGTTGCTTTGGCCCGGCGTTCGCGCATCTCCAGATCAACAATCCGCTGACGATCCCGGGCGGTGCGATGAAGCTCGTCGATCGCGTCGTGCATCTTGATCCGAAAGGCGGGCGCTTCGGACTGGGCCTGATTCGCGCGGAAGCCGACATCCATCCTGACGATTGGTTTATCACGTGCCATTTCATCGACGATCAGGTGATGCCCGGCACCCTGATGTTTGAATGCTGCCTGCATACGTTGCGCATCTTTCTGCTGCGCATGGGCTGGGTCGCGGAGAACAACGGCCATGCCTTCGAGCCAATCGCCGGTGTCGCCAGCAGGCTCAAGTGCCGTGGACAGGTGTTGGCCACCACGCGGACTGTCACGTATGAAGTGTCGATCAAGGAGATCGGCTATCGGCCTGAGCCGTATATCCTGGTCGATGCCCTGATGTATGCCGACGGGAAAGCGATTGTTGAGATTACCGATATGTCGCTGCAACTGACGGGTGCGACGCGCGATTCCATCGGGCCACCTCGCTGGCGCTCAGGCTCGGACTCATCCGCCGACGCCAAACCCGCGATTTACGATTACGAGCGCATTCTCGCTTTCGCCATCGGCAATCCGTCCGATGCGTTCGGCGAGCGCTATCGCGTGTTCGATCAGCAGCGTTTCATCGCACGGCTGCCGGGACCGCCGTACCAGTTTCTCGATCGCATCACCGAGGTGAATGCCGAGCCTTGGCAGATGATCGCCGGCGGCGTCATCGAAGCGCAGTACGATGTGCCCAGCGACGCCTGGTACTTCGACGCGGATCGACAGAACCTGATGCCGTTCGCCATCTTGCTCGAAGTCGCGCTGCAGCCTTGTGGCTGGCTGGCGGCCTACGTTGGCTCGGCGCTCACCAGCCCCGTCGATCTGTCGTTCCGCAACCTCGGCGGGACGGCCATTCAGTACCAGAGCATCCCGCGCAACATCGGCATCCTGACCACGACCGTGCGCATCACCAAGGCTGCCAAATCGGGCGGCATGATCATCCAAGACTTCGAGTTCGACGTCAAGAACCACGGCCAAACCGTCTATCGCGGCACGACGAACTTCGGCTTCTTCTCCAAAGCCTCGCTCGCCCAACAAGTCGGCGTGCGCGATGCGAATCTGTATCAACCACACGATGCCGAGCGTACTCGCGGGCGGAGCTTCGCTTATCCGAGCGATCCGCCGTTTCCGCAGCGAATTCCCCAGACGACGCGCATGCTCGACCGCATCGATCTTTACGTGCCGGATGGGGGGCCACACGGACTCGGCTTCATCGTGGGCACGAAGGTCGTGGACCCAGCCGAGTGGTTCTTCAAAGCTCATTTCTATCTCGATCCAGTCTGCCCCGGTTCGCTGGGGCTGGAGTCGTTTCTGCAGCTCTTGAAAGTGATCGCGGTCGAGCGTTGGGGAGCAGGAAGCGCGAGCCAATTTGAAGTGCTATCAGAGACGCCGCACCGCTGGATTTATCGCGGCCAGGTGATCCCGATGAACAAGGTCGTGACGGTGCAAGCGATCGTGACGTCAATCGACGACGATAAGCGAACAATCGTCGCGGATGGATTTCTTTTAGTGGATGGGCTTGTAATCTATCAGATGAATGACTTCACGCTGCGCGTCGTCAAATAGAAATCTTGAATGTTCCTGTATTCCGCTTGCGGCTTAGCGCTCACGTGGGATGTTCCGAGCGCTAAGCCCCAAGCGGGAGATGCAATATGACTTACACACGCGTCCATATTGATGGCATCGGCTACGAGTTGCCGCCGATCGTGGTGACGAGCGCCGAATTGGAATCGCGCTTAAAGCCGGCCTATGACCGGCTGCGGTTGCCGCACGGGCAGCTCGAGTACCTCACGGGCATCATAGAACGCCGATGGTGGGAACCGGGGTTCGCGATTTCGCAAGGTGCGGCGGCGGCGGCGCGGAAAGCTCTGGCGTTGGCGAGGGTTCCATCCTCCGATATCGAGGTTCTTATTTACGCCGGCGTGTGCCGCGAGCAATTTGAACCCGCGACGGCGTGCCGAGTGGCAGCGGGGCTGGACATCAGTCCGTCGGCGGCGGTGTACGACATCAGCAATGCGTGCCTGGGCGTGCTCAACGGCATGTTGGATATCGCCAACCGCATCGAGCTTGGCCAAATTCGCGCCGGCCTGGTCGTGTCCTGCGAGTCGGCCCGCGAGATCAACGACATCATCATCGAACGCCTGAACGAAACGCGCGACATGGAATTCTTCAAGCTCTCGCTGGCGACGCTCACCGGCGGATCAGGGGCGGTCGCGGTGCTTTTAACCGATGGCTCGTTTGGCAACGGCCAACGCCGGCGATTGCTGGGCGCCGTTACGCAGACGGCGCCGCAGTTCCACGGCCTATGCCGCTGGGGCGTCGAGAAACGGCCCGAGGGCGGTCTGCAACAATATATGTCCACCGATTCGATCGCTGTGTTGCGCGATGGTGTCGCCCTTGGCTCGCGCACCTGGCAAGCGTTTCTGGCCAAGCTCGGTTGGACGACGGACAGCGTTGATAAAATCATCTGCCATCAGGTCGGCGGGCCGCATCGCGATACGATTATGAAAGTGCTCAAGATTCCTGCCGACCGAGAGTTCTCGACGTTCGAGTTTCTCGGCAACATCGGCACGGTCTCGCTGCCTCTGACCGCTGCCCTGGCCGAGGAACGCGACGCCCTCGAACCCGGCGACCGCGTCGCCTTCCTCGGTATCGGCAGCGGGCTGAATTGCTTGATGCTGGGGGTTGAGTGGTAGGGAAATAGTGGTTAGTGGCGGGGAGAGAGTGGCTAGTGGTTAGTGGGAAAAGGCGTGTGGTGAGTGATGAATGAGCTATATCCGTTTACTGGGCATTTCTTCCAACTAGCCACTAGCCACCAGCCACTAGCCACTCGGATGCATTACCTCGACGAAGGTGCCGGCCCGCCCGTCGTCATGGTTCACGGCAATCCGACTTGGTCGTTTTACTATCGCAACCTCGTCATCGCGCTGCGTGGGTCTTATCACACGATCGTTCCCGATCACATCGGTTGCGGCAAATCCGACAAGCCCGATGATACGACGTATTCGTACACATTAGCCCAGCGAGCCGACGATCTCGAAGCTTTGCTCGATCATCTCGGCATCGTCAAGGACATCACGCTGATCGTGCACGATTGGGGCGGGATGATCGGCATGACCTATGCGACGCGGCATCCCGAGCGCATCCGCCGGATCGTTGTTTTGAACACCGGCGCATTCCATTTGCCCAGGACGAAGCCGTTCCCGTGGTCGCTTTGGTTCTGCCGGCATCCGCTGATTGGCCCGGTGTGGGTGCGCGGCTTCAACGCCTTCTGCCGAGCGGCGATCCATATGTGTGCGAAACGTCGTCCGCTGTCGGCAGAAGTTCGCAAGGCGTATTTGGAGCCGTATGATTCTTGGGCACATCGCATCGCGGTGTTGCGTTTCGTGCAGGACATTCCGCTCCGACGTGGCGATCCGAGCTATGACCTCGTGACGACGGTGCAAGACAACCTGGCAAAGCTTCGCGGCATCCCGATGCTGATCTGCTGGGGCGATCTCGATTTCGTGTTCGATGAGCACTTTCTCGCCGAATGGAAGAAGCGTTTTCCCGACGCCGAGGTGCACCAATTCGCCGATGCCGGCCATTACGTGCTGGAGGACGCCGGCGAGGAGATCGTGCCGTTGATTCAGCAATGGTTGGCGACGGAAAAAGCCTGAGGCAAAGTTACTGGTAGTTGTACCCTTAGACTATTCCACCGCGAGGATCTGGACCACAGAGCCTAAATAAGCCGCGTAGTATTTGAGATCCCATGAACCATCCCGCCACCCTCAACATTGCCTCGCACCTGGAAACGATCGCCTCGCAGCAACCCTACACACTCGCGGTGATCTTCCCGAATGGGCGTGATACGGCCGGGCGCGTCAGCTATACGCATTTTACCTATCAGCAGCTCAACGACGCCAGCGACCGGATCGCGCACGGCCTGGAACGCATCGGCATCAGCCGCGGCGTGCGCACGGTGCTCATGGTCACGCCGAGCCTGGAGTTTTTCGCTCTGACTTTCGCGCTCTTCAAAGTTGGCGCTGTCCCGGTCCTCATCGACCCCGGCATGGGGATTCGCAACCTCAGCCAATGCCTCAGCGAGGCGGAACCGCACGCGTTCATCGGCGTACCCAAAGCCCACGCGGCTCGTGTCGTGCTGGGTTGGGGCCGGACGTCGATTCGTACCAGCGTGACCGTTGGCCGCCGCTGGTTCTGGGGCGGTCATACGCTTTCAGACGTGCAAAAGCTCGGCGCCGACGCGGGCCGATTCCCCATCGCGCAAACCACACCCGACGAATCGGCCGCCATCCTCTTCACCAGCGGCAGCACCGGCGTGCCCAAAGGCGCTTGCTACACACATTCCATCTTCGCGGCCCAAGTCGATATCCTGCGCCGACTTTACAACATCCAGCCCGGCGAGATCGACCTGCAAACCTTCCCGCTCTTCGGCTTATTCGCTCCCGCGCTCGGCATGACCACCATTGTTCCCGACATGGACGCGACACGCCCCGCCGACGTCGATCCCCGCAAGATCATCGAAGCCATCGAGAACTTCGGCGTCACCAATCTGTTCGGCTCCCCTGCCCTTCTCAACCGCGTCGGCCGCTATGGCGTCGAGCATAAGATCAAGCTGCCATCGCTCAAACGCGTGCTCTCCGCAGGCGCACCCGTGTCGGCCGAGATCATGGAACGCTTCACGAAGATGCTCCCGCCCGGCGTCGAAATCCACACGCCCTACGGTGCCACCGAATCGCTACCCGTCTGCTCTATCGGTAGCACCGAAGTCCTCACACAAACCCGCGCTCGCACTCGCCAAGGCGCCGGCGTGTGCGTCGGCAAGCCCGTCAACGAGATTCGCCTCCGTATCATCCGCATCACCGATGAACCGATCCCGACCTGGTCCGATGATCTCCTGCTGCCGCCTGGCGAAATCGGCGAGATCGTCGTCCAAGGGCCGATGGTCACGCGCGAATACTACCATCGCCCCGAATCGACCGCGCTGGCGAAGATCGCGGATGGCAACACGTTCTATCACCGCATGGGCGATTTGGGCTATCTCGACGAGCAAGGCCGCGTCTGGTTTTGTGGCCGTAAGTCGCATCGTGTCATCACGCCCGCCGCCACGCTGTACACGATCCCATGCGAAGCGGTGTTCAACACGCATCCGAAAATCTATCGCACCGCGCTCGTCGGCGTCGCCGGAAAACCGGTTCTTTGCGTGGAACTCGAAAAGGACGCGGAACAGGTCGATCCCGCCACGCTCCAGCGGGAATTGAAGGTGCTCGCCGCGTCGCAGCCACATACGCGCAGCATCGACACCTTCCTGATCCATCCCGCGTTCCCGGTGGACATTCGGCACAACGCCAAAATCTTCCGCGAGAAGCTGGCGGTGTGGGCGGGGAAACTTATGTAGGACGCTCTCTGCCGCTTGCGGCTTAGCGCTCCGATTGAAACCCGATGAGCGCTAAGCCGCAAGCGGTAATACCGGAGGAAACCAGCATGAACGCACTCGTCACCGGTGGCGGTGGGTTTCTCGGCAAGGCGATCGTCACGCGCTTGCGCGCGCGAGGCGATAGCGTCGCCAGCTTTGCGCGCGGCGACTATCCCGAACTTCGAGCGCTGGGCGTCAACGTCATCCAGGGCGATCTGGCCGATACGGACGCCATCAAGCGTGTCGCCACGGGATGCGACATCGTTTTCCACGTCGCAGCCAAGCCGGGCATTTGGGGGCCGTACGAGGAGTATTATCGCGCCAACGTCGTCGGCACCGAGAACGTCGTCGCTGCTTGTCGGGCGTGCGGGATTTCGCGTCTTGTTTACACGAGCACGCCGAGCGTCGTGTTTGACGGGAAGGATCAAGAAGGCATCGACGAATCGACGCCGTACCCCGAGCACTTCCATGCGGCCTATCCGAAAACGAAAGCGATGGCCGAGCGATTCGTGTTGCAAGCAAACGATAGCCGATTGGCCACAGTTGCACTTCGGCCACATTTGATCTGGGGGCCGGGCGACAATCATCTCGTGCCGAGGATATTGGCCCGCGCCCGCACGGGGATGCTGCGTCGTGTCGGCTGGCGCGAGAATCGTGTCGATTGCGTGTACATCGACAACGCCGCCGACGCGCACCTGCTCGCTGCCGATCGGTTGGCGCCGGGCAGTGTGGTCGCGGGCAAGGCTTACTTCATCTCGCAAGGAGACCCGTGGCCGTTGTGGGATTTGGTGAACGCGATTCTGAAGACGGCAGACCTTCCACCGGTGACGCGCACCGTGCCGGCGTCGCTCGCCTATGCCGTCGGCGGGATGTTGGAGATGACATATCGCTTGATGGGCTGGACGAGCGAGCCGAGGATGACGCGCTTCCTGGCGCGGGAGCTATCCACGGCCCACTGGTTCAACATCACCGCCGCCCGCCGCGACCTGGGCTATGAGCCGACGGTGTCGATC
>CAMAUE010000067.1 GCA_945861245.1 Singulisphaera sp. GP187 | reverse complement strand
ACGAAGGCTCGCACTTCGGCGGCACCGTTGATCTGCATGAAGCACCGGCGAATTTGCGGGCGCTATTTGACGAATTCGAGGAATGCGTCAACGGCCAAATGTTCTCGTTCCTTGACGACATCCAGACGAAGATTGCAGCCCACGGCGTTCGCGTGCAACTCGACGATGGTTTCGAGGCTGCGATTGATGATCTGCAAGTGTTTCCCACGACGGGCGACATTTCGTTCAAACTCGTCGGCTCGCCTGCGAGTTCATTGAGGCATGCTTAATGTGTTCAAAGGAGCACAAGCCATGATCGAATCACCCTTGGTACAGAAGTGGAAAGCAGAATCAGCGCATGAGTTTGTCATTGATGTATTGAAGGAGCGTTTTGGAATTGTTCCTCGCGATTTAGTGCAGCGAATACGAAAAATTACTGACGAGAAACAATTGCGCCGACTCAACCGACATGCGGTAACGTGTCTCGACGTGGATTCGTTTCGTACCGCACTATCGTCTTGATCAACCTGGACAAATAAATTTTTCTCGCAAGGACGGACCCCCACTCCATGTGCGGTATCGCAGGCATCATGAATCTCACCGAGCCGACGGCGAGCGATCCTCAGATCGTGCGCCGAATGGCCGACGCGATTACGCACCGAGGGCCGGACGAGGACGGCTACTTCTTTCGGCCCGGCCTCGCCCTCGCCAACCGCCGGCTGAGCATCGTTGGACTGCACGATGGCAAGCAGCCGATCGCCAATGAAGACGGTTCGGTGTCCGTCGTTTTCAACGGCGAACTGTTCGATTACCCGGAAGCGAAGGCCCAGCTCCAAGCGAAGGGCCATGTTTTCCGCACGCATTGCGATACCGAGTTGATCCCGCATCTGTACGAAGAGCACGGCGACGGCGTCTTCGAAAAGCTCCGAGGCCAATTCGCCATCGCCTTGTGGGATGAACGCAAAAAGCAGTTGCTCCTGGCCCGCGATCGCTTCGGCATCTGCCCGCTTTACTGGTCGCAGCAAGGCAACCTGCTGCTGTTCGCCTCCGAGATCAAGGCGCTGCTCGCATCGGGACTCGTGCCCGCTAAGCCCGATGTTCGCGGCATCAATCACGTATTTACGTTCTTTGCGACGCCCGGCCCCGTGACCTGCTTCGAGGGCGTCAACTGCTTGCTGCCTGGCCGCTACTTGCGAATTCCCGGTCCGGTATCGGGGCGAATGGACCGAATCGAGGAACGCGTTTATTGGGAGATCGACTTTCCCGACGCAGGCCAAGAGGAATGGCGCGACTTTCGGCGGTTCGGCGATAATTCCGCGTCGCCGGTGATCGACGAATTTGACGCGGTGATGAAGCGTGCCGTCGAACGCCGACTGCGTGCCGACGTGCCGGTGGTGTCGTATCTTTCGGGCGGCGTTGATTCGAGCGTGGTCGTCGCCATGGCGTGTGCCCAACGGCGCAGCGAGGGCAAAGGGCCGATCCCGACGTTTACGATTGCCGTGCAGGATCCGACGCTCAACGAAAAATCCGAGGCGGCGGAAGTCGCTCGGCATGTCGGCGCCGAGTCGATCATGGTCGATTGTGGCCGCGATGAGGTGCTGAAAACGTATCCCGAATTGATTCGCGCCGCCGAGGCGCCGGTCATCGACACAGCATGTGCGGCACTGCTGATGCTCGCGCGCAAAGTTCATGAAATGGGCTACAAGGTCGCGCTCACCGGCGAAGGGGCAGACGAATGGCTGGCGGGATACCCGTGGTACAAGATTCAGCGCTTGCTTGGCGTGCTCGATATTATTCCCGGCGTGCCATTGAGCGGCTTGGCCCGGCGAGCGTACCTGCGTCTCACTGGCGCGCCGAAGGTTTCGTGGGATGCCGCCCGCAAAGTGCAAGAGGCGATCGGCGGAACGAACGCCTGGCTTAATGTTTATGGCCTGTTCGGCTCGTCGCGCTCACGGTTCTATAGCGCGGGCATGTGGGAACGCCTGGGCGATCATTTGCCGTGGACCGACTTGAAGCTGAACGTCGAACGCGCGAAGAAATGGCACCCGCTGAATCGCTCACTCTACATAGGTGCCCGCGTTCAGCTGCCTGGGCTGCTGCTGGCGTCGAAAGGCGATCGCGTGGCGATGAACTCCTCGGTTGAGACGCGCTATCCGTTTCTCGACGAAGAGGTATTCGACTTCCTCGCGAAACTGCATCCGATCTGGAAGATGCGAGGCTTGCGTGACAAGCTGATCCTGCGTTACCTTGCCGACCGCTATGTGCCACGCTCGATCGCCTGGCGACGGAAGGTGATGTTCCGGGCACCGCTGGACGGGTTCCATTCGACGACCTTGCCCACGTTCGTCGATGAGTTGCTAAGCCCCGATTCGCTCAAGAAATCGGAATACTTCGATCCCGCCTTGGTAACGCGCTGGCGCAGCGAATTCCGCACGATGCGCGAAGGCAGCAACCAACGCACCATGGTCGAAATGGGCCTGGTCGGGGTCATTGCAACCCAACTTTGGCATCATACGTTTATGGGTGGGGGGTTGATGAATAGTAGTCCGTAGTCCGTGGTCCGTAGTCCTTAGCAACATAAGTCACTCGCCTGTCATACAACCACGGACAAGTACGAAGTACGAAGCACGAAGGACGCTTTTTAATGTCATACGCACTCTCGACACTCTGGTTTGAACGGCAACGCTATTTACCCGCGGTATTGGCGGTGGCGTTTAGCTGCTTGCTGATCGCGCTGCAGTGCGGGCTGTTGCTCGGGTTGTTCTCGATCACGTCGATTCCGATCGACGAATCGTCAGCTGACATCTGGGTCGCGCATCCCGATGTCCCCAGCGTCGATCTCGGCATCCCGATTCCCGAGGCCTGGCAGTCGTACCTTGCCGTGCCGGAAATCGCTCATACTGAGCCATACATCGAAGGATTTGCCTACTGGAAAAAGCCGACCGGCGGGACGGAACTGGTGCTTATCATCGGCGCTCGGCTTGGCCCGGATTCGATTGGCGCTATCCGACAACTCACGCCGGAGCTGCGCATGTTGCTGTCCGAAACCAGCTCAGCCGTGATTGACGAGGGCGAGTTCACCCGGCTTGGCATCGAAAAGGTCGGCGATACGGCGGAAATATTGGGCAAACGCGTGCGCATCGTTGGCACAGTGAGTGGCCTTCGCAGCTTGGCAGGACCGTATTTGTTCTGCTCGCTGGATACGGCGCGGAAGTTCCTGAACCCACCGCCGGGGCAGTGTACATTTATTCTCGGTAAGTGCCATGACAAGGAAGATGCTCCGAAAGTCGTGGAAAGGCTAAAAGCGCATCCTCGCAAACTGTATCCTTTCACGACTCAGGACTTTTCCTTTCACAGCCAGATGCATTGGTTGACGAAGACCAAGGCAGGTATCGCGCTGGGCCTGGCGGCGGCGCTTGGGTTGCTCGTCGGTGCAGTGGTCACAAGCCAAACGCTCTACTCGGCAACGGTTGCCTCGTTGAAGGAATACGCCGTCCTGCGGGCGCTGGGCATACCGCGTTGGCGCATGGCGATGATGGTGGTATCTCAGGCGTTCTGGGTTGGGATTGCCGGCATTGCGTTCGCCATCCCGACGATTTTCGGTATCGCCTTCGTTGGCGCCGAGGTGGGCGCCAAGATTATGCTGCCCTATTGGCTATTGATCTTCGCCACTAGCATTACGCTCGTGATGGCAATGCTTTCGGGGCTGTTCGCCTTGCGAAGCCTGCGCATGGTCGAACCCGTGACGCTGTTGCGCTGAAAAATCGATTTCCGCTGCGGCTCAGGCTCGGACAACGTGACAATCCGAACCTCGCACGGTATACGACCCAGGCGGAAGATGAACACCTGGAATAGCTGTACCGGTTATGCGGATTGAATTATCGCTCCACGTGGGATAGTCGCCAAAAGCGTGTAAATTTTACAACCGTACAGGGCGTCGGTTTGGTAAAATCCTTGGAACGTGCAAAGTCTTTTTGGATACAATAGACCACCTATGATCGCAACACTACCATTGCGGAAGACCCACATGCGTGCTGACGGACTACCGTTGACTCCCTCTATGAAGGCCTGGGGATTAACGCGCAGTTACGGCAGCGGCGATACCAAAACCTACGCCCTGCGCAACGTCAGTCTGGAAATCTACCCCGGCCAAATCGCTTTGCTCATGGGGCCATCGGGCAGCGGTAAATCGACGCTACTCGCGGTACTGTCCGGCCTGCTTCACCCCGACGCGGGTACCGTGCTTACGCTGGACAAAGATCTCTGGGCGATGAACGAACGTCAACGCGAAGCGTTTCGGCTGGAACATTTCGGGTTCATCTTCCAAGGGTACAACCTGTTTCCTGCCCTGACGGCGCGCGAACAGCTTGAGATGATACTCAAATGGGGCACCGGCTGTTCCGCGCGGGACGCCACGGCACGCACCTCCGATGTCCTCACGATGCTCGGCATGTCCAAAAAGGCCCACCTGAGACCGATGCAACTGTCCGGCGGCGAAAAGCAGCGCGTGGCGATCGGCCGAGCGCTTATTAAACAACCTAACTTCGTCTTCGCCGACGAGCCGACTGCTGCTCTCGATTGGAAGCAGGGCCAGCACGTCATCGAGTTGCTGCGCGCCGCCGCCCATGACCAGGGTTCGACTATCCTCGTCGTCGCGCATGACGCACGCATCATACCCTTCGTTGACCGGGTCCTGCATCTGGAAGACGGCATCCTCTACGAAGGCGAGGAACGACCGATGGAACTCTACGGCGGCCCCACCGCGCCATCGCCCGGATACATAGCGCAGTGATTCTTCCGGGGTGTGCGATCCAATTTTCAACAGTCAGCTAATAACACAACACGCCAAGGAGTTCGTGATGAAAGGCGCATTCTGGTTGCTGGGAGCGATTCTGCTCGTCGGCTCGATCGTTGGCGTGAGGCTGGCGACCGACCCGCAAGTCAGTGGCCACGTCAAAAAAGCCAATGAAGCCGCCGCCGAGGGGGCTCCTACCAAAGTCATTTGCTGGGGCAACTTCGATGTCGAATCCGGCATCGCTCAGTTATTCCCGAAACAGTTCGGCGAGGTCAAATTCATCGCCGCCGAGAACACCCAGGTCGAAGCCGGTGCCTTGCTTCTGAGCATCGACGACGAGCTTTTCAAGCTGAAGGGCGCCGAGGCCAAGGCCGACATCGACGCCGCCATGGAACTCGTCGCCGAAGCGAAGCAATTGCCGAAACTCTATGAATTGCAGGCCGAGCAACAGCAGGCGAGCATTAACGCGATCGACGAAGAGGTTAAGAAAACCACCAGCGATCGCGAGGTGAGACTCAATTCCCTCGAAAAAACGCAACCGCTTTACAAGACCTACAGCGAGCATTACCGCGCCGCCTTGGCACAGCTAGCTGAGAAGCGCAAAGCCGAGGAAGCGAAACTCAAGCAGATCAATCTCCAAGACCCCAACATCAAAATTCGCCAAGCCGAGGCCGACTTGTCGGCAAAGAAAGTGCGATTAAAACAGGCCGAGGAGATGGTCAAGCACTGCCATATCTTCGCGCCATCTGATGGCCACGTGCTTCGCGTGCATGTCCGTAAGGGCGAAGTGCTCGGCCCCTCGCCGCGCGCCCCGGCGGTAGAGTTCTTGCCTAAAGCGCCGATCATTGTTCGCGCCGAAGTGCTACAAGAATGGGGACGCTTGATCAAAGTCGATCAACCGGTAGAGATTCGCGACGACACCTACAACGGCCCGAAATGGGATGGCAAAGTGAAAACGATCTCGCGATGGTATGCGAACGCACGTAGCACCATCATCGAGCCGTTCCGTTACAACGACGTGCGAACGCTCGAAATCATCATCGAAGTCACGAGCAAAGTCGGCGAACAGAAATTCATTGGCCAACGCGTCCGGGCCGAAGTGAAGACGATTCCGTGAGCCCGTTTAGCCGCTCGCCTTTGGCGAGCGCGGTCTGCCATTGGAATTACCGCTGTTCCGTGTCCGCGCTCGCCGAAGGCGAGCGGCTAAACGGGCATTATTTCTCCGCGCCCGGTTCGGCGATCCACGTGCCACCGCCGACACCGCCTTTGAGCGCATAGTTTCGCTTTCGCGGGGCAACCGGTTCGTCGGGCGTGTTATCTTCCTCTCCATCATCGTCGGTTTTTACGACTGCCACGGGCAACGCTTCACGCAGCGACAGTGAGATGCGTCGCTGCTCGGGATCGACGCCCAGGATTTTTGCTTCGACTTCCTGTCCTGCTTTGACGACATCGGTCACGCGCCAAACCTTGCCACGCGCCAATTCGGAAACGTGGATCAATCCCTCGATGCCAGGCTCCAGTTCGACGAACGCGCCGAAATCCATGGTGCGCGACACCGTGCCCTTGACCAGTTGACCGATGTGATACTTTTCGTGGATATTGTCCCATGGGTTGGATTCGAGTTGCTTCAAACCCAGACTGAGTTTTTTGGTTTCGCGATCGATCTTGAGAATGACGACCTTCACCGCCTGCCCAACGGCCAGTACCGTGCTGGCATCGGCGATGCGCTTCCAGCTGATCTCGCTGACGTGCAGAAGTCCGTCGATGCCGCCGATATCGACGAACGCGCCGAAGTCGCGCACGTTGCCGACGATGCCGTCCTTGATTTGACCTTCTTGCAATTCTTCCCAGAGTTTCGCTTGCAACTCGGCTCGTTCCTTCTCGAGCATCGCTCGTCGGCTGACGACGAGATTGCGTTCGGACGGATCGACTTCCGTAATCATGCAACGCAGCCGCTGGTTGACATACTGCTCGACATTTTCGACGCGGAAGCGATCGATTTGGCTGATTGGCATGAAGCCCTTGATGCCGTTGACATCAACCGACAGCCCGCCTTTATTTGTTTCGAGAACGCGTGCCTCGACGACCATGCCCTCGCTGACGCTCGCCCAGTCAACGTGCAAGATGGCGCCTTTGCGCGTGAGGATAAGTAGGCCATCGATGGGGTCGTAGCCTTCGATGCTGACATCGACTTCATCGCCGATCTTCGGTGCGCCTTCGGGGAACTGCTCCATCATAAGCAAGCCCTGGCCGCGACCGCCGGGGATTTCGACGAAGACATCGGCTCCGCGCACGGAGATGACCTTGCCTTTTTTGCGACCGCCGTCAGGTTTGGCCTCAGTCGTTTTGCGTACCTTCTTGGAGGTATCGGCACCGAGGAGACTTTTCTGATCCATGCCTAGCATGGCTGCTTCGAGCTCGCCGGCGATCTCGACATCGAGGTCATGGATGTTCGGGCTGAACTTGTTCTTGTAGTCGAGATCGCTGTCGAGCGTGCGCACCGGCTCGCGCTCGCGATCGCGCCGCTTACCGCCGCCGCCACCACCACCACCGCTGCGTGGGGGCCGCCGATTGTCCTGGGGCCGAGCGCCTGGTGCGGGTTTAGCCGGCACCGGTGTTACGGCGAGAGCGTCTTTTACTTCGGGTGGAAGTTGGGGGGCGGGTGCGGTTTCGCCTTCGGTTGCCATGATAGTATCGCCAGATAAACAATGAATTGTCAGATTGTTGGAGCAAACCAAGAACCCTTCGGAAACTTGCTCCGCCTGTTGGAATCAAGCGATCATCTTATGAGATATGCCTGAACTTCCCACCCAATCGTTATGAGAACCGCGCACTCAGGGGGTGCTTCGGCGTAAGTAGCGTTGGTGCGCGGCTCTGACGAAAATCGCACCTGGTGGTTTCATTTCGCGTGTTCAATTGCAATCGCGGCGGCGGTGAGCAGGTTCGTCAGCGTCTCCACGTCCGCCGCGCTGAACGTGCCGCCGGCCTTGTTGGTAGTTTGTACCACGCCCATGACGTCGCCGTTATTATCGAGCAACGGCAAAGCGAGCAAGTTGTGAGTCTTCGTAGCAAGCCGAGGATCGCCCGAATCGTCGGGGATGTGGAGCGGTTGCTTCGTCGCGGCGACTATGCCGGGGATGCCCACATCCAGCGGCGAACGCATTTCTTCCACACCTGTGCTGGCCATCATTCGCGTCCAGAATTCGCTTCGTTCGCGGTCGATCATGAAAATGGTGACTTGTTCGGCATTCATCAGCCAGGCCGAGGACTCGGCGAGCAGGCAAAGCAGTTCGTCGCGCCTGGTGCAACGCATCAGCCGGCAGGCGATTTCAAAGATAAGCTGCATGGTGTCGGCATGTCGGCGCTGGGGCACGTCGTCGGCGTCATTTCGAAACGAAGATCGCCAATTGCGGATCGCACGCACCGCACGCTGAACGAGGCCGAGACGACGCGCGCGGATCGGCCTACCCATCAGGAATGCCGTCAGATCATCGGCCAGGGCGGCGGCGCTGTCATAGCGCTCGGCTGGATCGGGTTGCAGGCAGCGTAGGTAAATCGTTTCCAAATCACGTGGAACTTCCGTCGATTTTTGCATGCACATGGTGCGGAGAATCACGCCCAGGCTGAACACGTCGTCGGCAGGTCCAAGTACGCCGCGGCGAGTGTTCGGATTGACAAAGCGAGCCAGACCGATGTCGGTGATTTTTAGGATGCCGTTGAAGCTAACCAAAACGTTGGCAAGCGTGAGGTTGCCGTGGATGATGCCTTGGCGATGAATATCGTGCATGGTACTCGCCAAGATTTCCATCCATTGGGCGGCCTGGCGTGGCGGCACGGTGCACTCGGCTTGGGTTCTGGCGAGGCTTGTTTCGACACGCTCTTGAGCGATGAAGAGCCGACCGGCGTCGATGCCGACCTCGTGGATCGGACAGATATTCCGATGATGCAGGGCCGCGAGTTTGTCGGCCTGGGCGTGAAGTTCGGCAAGTGCAGTGGCTTGCGAGGGCACGCTTGCAAGCACGACCTTGACGGCGACGCTGCGATCTTGGCTAAGCTGGCGCGCTTTGTAGACGACACCCATGGCGCCGCGCCCGATGATCCCGGTGATGTTATAGCCGTGCAGTGACGGAGTGGGCGTCGCTCCGGCGGGTGTGTGGGTCGGTTTGGCCTCGACGGATTTGGACGCAGGTGGCGTGTCGGCGATCATCTGCCAATCGAGACCGCCGTCCACTTCAAACTGCAATGTGAGGTCGTCGGCCAAATGAGGAAATCGCTGGAAGTATTCCTGCTGTTGGGGCCGATCACCGGCTTTTTCACGTAAGACGATTTCGTTGTAGATGAGATCGAGAATGATAGCGGGATCGGCAGCGAGCGTTGGCAGACGCTGAAGATAGGCTTCTACGAGCACGCGTTCGCCTTGACTCCAGCGGCGACGCTGTTCGTCGATGATCTCGTCGATCAAATTCCGTGGGATCGTGTCGGGCTTGGGCCTATTCATTATTGTGGTCGTCCAGGTCCAACTCATGGGCGACGCGGTCCATGGCTCGCGCTAGCTTTTTCCGCAACGCTTCTGGGCTGCTGCCAAGTTGCTCGGCGATGGCGGCCCAGTCGTGGCCGTCTTTTCGCAACTCGCGCAGCTTGCGCTCGTCCTCTGTCATCAGTCGATCTGCTTTCGCCAGCAACTCCTCGCCGGCAACGATTTGGCTAGGCGTGGCGTCGGCGGCGGCGAACTGGCCCTCGTCGATCTCCACGCCCTGAACCCGCCGATAATCTCGGCACTGACGCTGCTGCGTGGTCACTTGCTTGGCGAGCTTGTTGCGTGCGATCGCCGTCAGCAGCTTCAAGAGCTGGTCGGGCTTCTCGATGTCGAACTGCCCCGCCGCCGTTCGTACGAAAAAGCTTGCGAAAACTGATTGGCAGATGTCCATCGAGTCGAGCACGCGCACCAGCCGTGAGTCCGCCAGGCGGAAGCGCACCGCGCGGCGAATGGATTGCTCATAGCGGCGCACCAGTTCCGTGGCAGCGTCTTGGTCGCCGGCGCGGACCCGACGGATGAGTTCGTCAAACGGCGTTGGATCCGACATGAGGAACCTCCTTTGTCAGCTATCATCTGATCGGGATTGTCGCATCGTCCGAGCCTGAGCGCCAGCGAAGGGCCAAGCGATGCCGTTCGCTGGCGCTCAGGCTCGGATCGGTCAACCTCAGCCGCCTACAATATATCATCCAAAGAGGTTTACTGTTTGGCTCTAAGCCAAAAGCTGATAGTTGGCAGCTACAACGCAAGGTCACTTCGCCTGCGCCTGGCGTTGGAGCCTCTCGGCATCAACCGGGCTTACGTTTTTGAGGGCTGCGTCAAAGTGCTGACGGGCGTCGGCGTCGGCGGGATTCGCCTGCACCACGAGGCTCCAATGGAAAGCGACGCCGTACCACTGAATTTGTTTCGTGTTTTCGTAATTGAGGGCACGTTCGCGATGCCAATTCGGGCGCAGTCGGCTCATGGTTCCGCGATAGGCGGATTCGTCGGCGGTGACATCAAGATCGACGAGGTGGAACCAGTTTGCGACGGGCAGGGCGAGCTTCTTGCCGTCCGGACTGATCGGCGTGGAGACGGCGCCAGGCTCGATCGCCTCGACATCGGGTAGCATTTTGCCGGACTCCACGTTCCAGGCGACGAGTTTATCCGTGAGGTCGCGGCTAAAAATGCGTTTGCCATCGGCACTCCAGGCAATCTTTTCAACTGGTTTGGCGTGCTGGCCTTTGAAAAGGGGATTGACCTTGGCGGTGCTGGCGTCCCAAAGCCTTACGGTTTTGTCGAGGCTGGCGGAGACGAGGTATTTTCCATCCGGACTGAAGGCGACGCTGGTGACGAGGTCGCCGTGGCCGAGGAAGGTCTTGATGGCTTGGCCGGTGCGTGCGTCCCAAAGGCGAACGGTTCCGTCCTTGCTGGCGGAGGCGAGGCGATTACCGTCGCTGCTAAAGGAAAGATTCATGACGCCGCCGGCGTGGCCCTTCAGACTCAGGACGAGATCGCCCTGCGCATCCCAGAGAATGACCCTGCCGTCTTGGCCCGCCGAGGCGAGATAGTCGCCAACGGGAGAGAAAGCGACGCTGGTGATGCCGCTGCTGTGCTCGGTTTTGGCGAAGACGGCAATCTTGTCCCTGATGTTCCAGACCTTCATGGCACCGTTGTGGTCGGCCCAGGCGAGGCGCTGTCCATCAACGCTAAAGGCGACGCTGGTGATCTCGGTACCATCATTCTTAACATCCAGGGCAACCTCGGCGCCGGTTTGTGCGTCCCATAAGCGGACAGCCTTGTCATGGCCCGCGGAGGCGATCTGTCTACCATCCCGACTAAAGGCGACACTGGTGGCCGCGCCGGCGTGACCCTTGATATTGACAGGCAGTTCCTTACCCGATGCAGCGTCCCAAACCTTGATTTTGCCATCCTGCCCGGCTGAGGCCACGCGTGTGCCATTGGCGTTAAAGGCGACGCTGAGGACCTCTTTCGCATGCGCCTTGATGGACAGGGCGGCCTTGCTATCGAGGCCGTTCCAGATGTGGACCGCGCCATTCCATGTACCGGCCGCGAGGCGCTGCTTGTTGTCGGGGCAGAAGGCCAGACAGGCGACGGGGGCGATTGGCGCGGTGAAAGGCTGCAGCTCTTGGCCGCCGGCCAGGTCCCATACCTTGACCGTCCAGTCGCTGCTTGCGGACACCAGACGTTGGCCGTCCGGGCTGAAACTAATGCTCATGACGGCTTTAGTGTGTCCCTGAAGCGTCTGCAATTCGTTGCCATGGCGAGTCTCCCAAATCTTGATTGTGCCATCGAGGCTGGCCGAGGCCACGCGTTGACCATCGGGGCTGAAGATTATCTGGGTGGTGCGTAGGGCGTGTCGTCCTTTCATGAGTTGCGGCTCGCCGGTGACGACGTTGAATACCTGGAGTGTTTCGTCCATGCCGGCCGTGGCGAGTCGCGTGCCGTCCGGGCTGAACGACGAACCGGCGATGCCGTTGGTGCTGCGCAGGAAAGTCAAGGCGACCTCCAGGGTGTCGGGATCCCAGACAAAGAGGGTGTTGTCGAGGCTCGTGGAGACCAGGCGTTTCCCGTCGATGCTAAACTGAAGCGACGAGATTTTTTGTTTATGTCCTTTATTGAATGTGATAACATTATCGAGCGTGATCGCATCGCACGCTTTCATCTCGCCGCTCTCGCTTGCTGAGACGAGGCGCTTCCCGTCGGGGCTGAACGCCAGACTGGTGATTTCGTCGTCGTGCAGTTTGGCACTGGTTTTTAGGAGCATTCCCTGGGCGGGGTTCCAGAGTTGGATGATGCCATCCGATCCGGAGGACGCGAGGCGCTGCCCGTCGGAGCTGAAGGCGAACGTGGCGATGCCGTCCAATGTTTGCAGGATGCGTCCGGTGCGAGCGTCCCACACCTTGAGCGTGCCGGCTTTGGCGTTCGCCTTCGCGTTCTTTTTGTCGCCTTTGGTGTCTGAGGAGGATGCCGACGCGATAAGCCGACCGTCAGGACTGTAAGCGACGGCTCGCACCGGACCGAGATGGCCGTACAGCGTGGCGTAGCTGCCCTCGAATTGTCGGCGGAGGAACTGCCAACCGGCGAGGCGGAACTGGGGATCGACGTTCACAAGCATTTCGTTGGCGAGTACGACTTGGCCTTCGTCCCAGCGATTCTGCGCCAGCATCGTGTTGTTGACAGCCAGCGTGCGGGCAGCATCGTCGCGGGCTTTCTTTTCGTCGCGGCGTGCCTGGTCGGCGAAAATCCGGGCCTGATCCGCGAGCTTCTGTTGCTCGGCGGCGAGTTTCGTGGCCTTGATGGCGGCGGCCTCCTGCTCTGCCGCACGCTTGGTCGCAATCTCCGCAAAGCGCTGCTGTGTCTTGACCTGCTCGGTCGCCGTGGCTGCGAGTTCTTGTTGCTCCTTGGCCTTGCGACCGGCGGCTTCCGCAAGTTCTTCTTGAATCTTGGCGTCATCGCGTGCCTTGCCCATGTCGGCGACGGCCTTGGCTTTGGATTGTTCCGCAGCCTCACGGCCCTTATTTGCTGCCTCGATCTTGGCAAGGAGGTCGCTGAGCCGATTGTTTTCCTCGTTCACATAAGCGTTAAACACCAGCGAAAACACGAGGCCGACGAACACTGCGGCGGCGGCCCCCGTTACCAGCGTGCGATTTCGATTGACCCAGCGGCGGGTTCGCACGGTAATCGGCTCCGGCCAGGCGCTCACCGGCTCACTGGCGAGCCATTTCTCGACATCATCGCCCAGAGCGCGGGCATTCGCATAGCGGTCGCCCGGACGCAGGGCCATGCTCTTGATGCACACCGCTTCGAGCGCCCGATCGACGTCGGGCTTGATATCGCGAGGGCGATGAATTCGGCCCTCCATCACCTTCTTCTGCAATTTGCGCATGTCCACGCGAGCCTGATCGGGCGAGTTGGAATCCTCCACTGAGGTTCGGCCCGTAAGGAGTGAAAAGAGCGTCGCGCCGAGACTGTACACGTCGCTGGATGGGCCAACCTCGTCCAGCCGGCCGGCGGCCTGTTCGGGACTCATGTAGGTGAGCGTGCCGATCGCCCGGCCCGGCAAGGTTTCGTTCGCACTGCTTTCGAGCAATGGCTCGAGGAGGGAGCCGGTCGGATCCGCTGTGACCTTGCCCATGACCTTGGCCAACCCCCAATCCACGACGAGCGTTTCGCCGTAGGTGCCCAGCATGATATTGCTCGGCTTCAAATCGCGATGCACAATGTCGCGGTCATGGGCGTATTGCATGGTATTGCAGACGGCAATGAATCGGCTCAGCAGTTTGCGCAATTCCAAGGCGCGTGCGCTGGCACTATGGCTCGCCGCGTGCGCCTCTTTGATCGCGTCGGCGAGACTCTGGCCTTTAATAAAACGCATCGCATAAAACGGTCGGCCATTGGCATAGGTTCCCATGCCATAGACCGGCACGACGCCGGGATGCTCCAATCGGCCGGTGATCTCGGCTTCGAGCACGAAGCGCGATCGGGCATCGGGGTTGTCGGCATAGTTGTCCTTGATCTCCTTCAGCGCGACTTTGCGACGCAACTCCAAATCGCGGGCGATATAGACCTGCCCCAACGCCCCAGCGGCGTGGGCATTCACCTTGCGAAAGCGCACCGGTATCTCTTGCGGGGCGGCCACGACCGTCGCATTCTGACTGCTCACACGCAGATCGGGCGAGGGCGCCATGATGGTTGCTTCGCCGGGATTCGTCGGCTCCTTGGCGGCGGCGGGGCGGTCGCCTTCTTCACTTGCGTTCTGTGCCAGTTGCAGTTGCACGAGGTTCTCGAGCACGCCCCGCGTATGCGGCGAGATTGCCTGGCGATCAACGAGTATCTGTCCCAGCGACTTCGCCGTCTGACCGCTCCAGGCTTGCTTGGCCGCCGACAACGTGTCGGTCTTGATGAAATTCAATTCCAGAGCCAAATGGCCCAACAAGAGATCATGTTGCATGTCCGGACTGGCCATGACGCACCTCGCTGATGAATCGGTATGCGCGATATGCCGGCGATTGTGCCAAATAGCACGGCGCGAAGTATAGCTAACGCCTATCGTTGTGGAACGTCAAGGTAAAAAAACGCATAGTGACAATTCACAGATTCTTCGCAAGCCCGCAGGCGACGAAGGAGCCTGCGCGGGTAATCCATCAAACCCCGCAGGCTCCTTCGTCGCCTGCGGGCTTGCGAAGTACCCTTCTCCGGGGATGAATGGCTCAACGTTTCCCCACGCGTATTTTTCCCTGCAAATCGAGCAGATCGAGCAACGTCTGGTCCATCATCCGTTCGCCGGCACCGATCTCGATGGGGCTGACGGTGAAGTCTGCGCCGTAGCCGCCTTCCGCGATGGCCTCGATTGTGGGGAAGTATTGCTGATAATCGTTGCAGTAGCCAAAGACGAAGAGGTGTTCAAGCCTGGCTCGGCGTTTGAGGTGGATCGCCTGGCTCGTGAAAAGCTCCCCGGAGACGCCGGCGAAACCAATGCGTTTGTCCAGCAAAGCCGTGGTGACATGCGGACGCACGCCATCGCGGTATTCTCGCTCGTAGAAATCGACGAGTTTCGGGAAGAAGGCCAGCGAGTAGACGCCATAAACGAACGGATTGGAGAGATCGATCCGTGAGGAGAATCTGAAATCGCGCTCGCGTGATTTCAGTTCCTTCGGTTCGGCGAGGTCGGCCTTCAGCGCCTTGCTCTTGGTCACCACGAACTGACCGATGGTCTGGCCAAACGCCTCTGGCGTGGCTTCGCCGGGCGGGTTTGGCGACAAATCGCCGGCGGCACCTTGCAGGAACAGACAAACGCCGCCGAGTTCCTTTTCGACGTGCTTGGCGAGGAACCCGGGAAAGTCGTGTGAGAATTCGAGCAGCTTCGCCGGCAGCATCGTCGGATGGGCGGCGAAGTGGACGAGATGGGCAATCGGCCTGCCCTGGGTGTCGTCGAACCGCGCGATCAGCATTTCACGATCTACCGGTTTGTCGGCTCGCTTGGAGTGCCGATTGCGGTTGAACTTGATGTCGTGCGAGGCAACGCCCATCCGTGCGGGTTGCAGCTTTTTGTCGGCATCGATGATGACGCCGGCGAGTTTGCGTTCCAGTTCGCGAATGTACGGCTTGACCTTGCATGGCCAATCGTCGAGTTCGAGCACCGGGCCATGATGCGTGTGACTGGCGACAAGGAAGAGCGTTTCGATCTGCGTAACAGCATTAACGAGCTTGCGAATGTTGGCCAAGCTGTCGCGCGTCGGCGCTCGGCCCAGGTCGAGGCTGACGAGCGCGATCTTTGCTTTGCCGACTTCGAGCACGACGGCGCGGGCCATCAATCGATCGCGCACGCCTGTCGATGCCGTGTCACGGCGAGCGCCGTAGCCCCACATCGCGTAACCGGTCGGCGGCGTGATATCGCACATCGCAGCGCCGGCACGCATTGGCTCGGCGGTTGCGGTCGAGACGCTGAGGAGCGACACGCAGACGGCGATGAATGTTCTCATACCGGCGGCGCCTCTTGGGGCGAAAAGAGCGCAGAGACAAACATGCCGGCGAGAAGAGACATCGGCAACGGCGTGGCCAGGCCGCCGATGATCATCCAGTCCAGGTGTGGGACCATGACCATCATCATGACCGAAGCCAGGAGGACGAATCCGCCGATAATGCCCGCGTGGACGCATCTGCAGCATGACGCGCCCGCCGCCGCCACCGCGCCGCCGACGAACGCCCCGCTCAACCAGGCGATCAGCACCGCCGCCAACGCTCCGACGGGCAGCTCCCGCATCGCCTCGAATTTCGTTTGCCGTGACACGTCCGGATCCATGATCATTTTTCCAAGCCCTTCGAGCTGTGGATAGATGACATGGCCGACGGCCCAGATCAAACTGACAACCAATACGCCGACAAGTAAGCCGACGACGATGGCGACGATACTGCGTACGATTTTCATGGTGATTCTCTGGAGCTTGATGCTTATCCTATTCTAGCGGACCACGCAGGTTCACGGTAAGGTGTTCGCCATTGACTGCCAGTCGAAGCCGGACCATGTAAAGTATCGAGGTACCGAGTAGGGGTAAACGAAGTTGATGAATATCCGACGAACATAAGCCGATCCCGCCGTCAGTCTCCAAGCGGACAGTCGGTATCGGCTGGAGCTGATCGCGAAACCCCGACACGTTGCTGAAAAGCCAAACATCGCCTTCAAATAGCGGAGCCTTTTCTCCGTGAACCGCCAATGTCCCAGCATATGGAAATCGATCCACATCCAGCGGAATTCTCAACCAGTCATACCAATGATCTTCGCGCAGCAAAAATGCGCCATTGAACCCTGTGTCCATTACGGCGGGGATGCGATGCTGTATGTCCGGCGGGGTCGGTTCGCCCATCGGGAAAATGCCGACCCATACGACAATCTGCATAGGTTTGATGACAATCGCCGGCCCGGATGGAATTCGTAATGAAGTCGAATCCTCGTAGAACGGCATTCGTCGAAGAATTGTTGACATGGTTTTTACTGGGCCTGGGCTAGAGATCGTTTGGCAACTCCAACTCGTCGGATGATTCTGGCGTAATCAACCGAACAACAAAAGTGCCACGCTCCAGACCATGATCAAGGCAAATTCGAGCTAACTCCGTTTTCGTTCGTCCAATCGCAATCATTTTATCAGACGCAAAAGCGACCCACTGAATCGGCTCGGATCGTGTCTTGAGCAATCCCGGAAGTGCGGCACGAAACGCTGCGATCGACGCTGCCATTTCGGGTTTCATCTCGAAGCGCGGCGTACCACTGGGAGCTTTCATTCGTGGCAACGGCGCTTCGTCCAGATTCGTCGGCGGCATTATCATGTTCATTGCTCTCCCGGATTCGCGATGCTCGTGATATTACCCCAACTCCGCAATCGGGGCTCCGTCTGACAGGATCGCGTGCGGCCTGCCCGAATGGTCCAGCCAGGCCTGCTGCGGGTCGATGCCGAGATGCTGATACATCGTCGCCAGCACGTCTTTCGGCGAGAGCATGCGCTGCGTCGGATATTCGCCGCGCGAGTTCGTCGCGCCGATGACCTGGCCCATGCGAAGCCCGCCGCCGGAGACGAGCACGCTCATGGCGTCCGGCCAATGGTCGCGGCCGGTGCCACTGGCGTTGCTGCTCAGCCGCGGCGTACGGCCGAACTCGCCCATCGCGACGACCATGATTTTGCGATCCAGCCCGCGCATGTAGATGTCCTCGATCAACGCGCTCAACGCACGATCGTAATACGGCAGACGCACGCTCATGTAGGAGCCGAAATGCCCAGGCCTCATGGCGTTGAGGATGTGATCGTCCCAGTTAGTGTATTCCGGGCCTACGTGGGGCGTGTTAATCATCAGCGAGATGACTGCCGTGCCGGCTTCCGCCAAGCGACGGGCGAGCAGGCAGCCCTGTCCCCATATGTCGCGGCCGTAGCGATCGCGCAACGTCGGGCTTTCTCGCTGGATGTCGAACGCTTCGCTGACTTGCCGACTGGTGACCATTTGCAGCGCGATCGAGCGAAACTGATCGGTGCCTTCGAATTGTCCGTTGATGTCCAGATTGCGGCGTAGCGAGTCGAAGCGATTGCGCAGTGCACGGCGGTCATCGAGCCGTTGCAAATCGACGCCGACGGGAAGGTTCGCACTGTTGAGCCGATAATTGGGCTGCGACGGATCGCCGGCGTTGAGCGGACCACAATGTGCGCCGAGATAGGTCGGTGTTATCATGTACAATCGGGAGGGAATCGCAACGTACGGCGGCATGATGTCCGGACCGTAACCGCGTGCTCGGCTGGTGTGGCTGCCGATATCGGGATGCTCGCTCGACGACGTGCTGGTCGGGTCGGGCCGAGTGGGTGTTTTGCCGGTGAGCACTTCGATGCCGCCATCGGTGTGGCTGGTCATTGTGTGGCGAACCGAGCGGATGAGCGCGAATTTGTCGGCGATGCGAGCGTGCATCGGCAGATGTTCGCAGACATCGATGCCGGGCACGTTGGTGCGGATCGGATCGAAGACGCTGCGGTACTCGATTGGCGCGTTCGGCTTGAGGTCGTACGTCTCCAGATGCGATGGCCCGCCGTGCAGATACAGCAGGATCACGGCGGTATCAGTGCGCTCACGCCCTGCCGTTGCACGTGCTTGCAGGACATCCGCCAACGACAAACCACCAAGAGCGAACGCCCCGGCACGCAAAAAACCACGGCGATTGATCGAACTTGAGCAGAACGGTGAATGGCGGGTCATGTCGGCAACTCCAACACGCAATGTCCAATACTTGAAGTGTACCCGAAAACAGCGATTCCCGCCAGTTAATTCGCCGCGTTTTCGTATTACTCCCAGCATCGGGAACTTTCGCGTCTTGCCGTTCGCACTAGCGGCTTCCGGCCTGGAAAATCGCTTGACACCCGTTATTGTGAGGAGATAGTCGATTGAAATGAATAATGTTCCGCTCAATATTTGACGCAATCGACAAAAATTCGCTTTACGAGCCCGAAGCGTAAGCGATGGACTTGAGAAATCCGTGGCTTACGCTTTCGGCTCGTACTTTTGTCAGTTTCGTACGTCAGGCGATAGCTCGGTTCACCGCCCCGGCAGCTGATAGCCTTCCTTGTTCAGCCGAATGCGATACAAACTCTGCCCCGCCGTGATGTACAGCGTGCTCGCTTCGGCGCCGCGGCCGAAACCGACGTTGGTGGGCACTTCGGTCTTGATGTACGCGAGCTCTTTTCCTTCCGGCGAGTAGACGTAGATGCCGGGCCGAGTGACATCGCGCACGGCCACGTAGAGGTTGCCTTCTTTGTCCGCGCATAACCCATCTGGTCCATCCTGCGGGGCGTAGTCAACGAGGATTTTGCGGAATTTGGCTGTGCCGTCGGCGGCGAGGTCGTAGGCTTGTAGGGCCATCAGACCTTTGCGAGCGGGCGCGTCTTTGGGGAAGCGTTCCATGGCCCATATGCCGTTGTCGTTGCTGACGACGTAGAGCGTCTTCTGATCGGGCGAGACGCACACACCGTTCGGTTTTCCCGCGTCGGTGATGATGCGCGAGACCTTGCCGTCCGGATCGATGCGATATACCGCCTGCACCGGTTGATCGATCGGTTCATGGCCGAGGTAGCGCGGATCGCTGAAGTAGATTCGGCCCTTCTCGTCGATGGTGATGTCGTTGGGCGAGTTAAAGCGTCGGCCTTCAAATTCGGCGGCGAGGATGTAACTTTTTCCCGTCTTCATGTCGGTCTTGATGAGGCGCCGCCCGCCGAAGTCGGCGCCCTCGGCCACGATCATGTTGCCCTCGGCGTCGAACTTGATGCCGTTGGACATGCCGCTGGGCGAACGGAAGATCGTCGTTTTCTTGGTCGTGGGATCGAACTTCCAAATATGCCCGGCTTCGATGAAGCCGCGTTTGTCCTTGGAGACATGGGAGAAGGTGATGTCGCTGAAGTAGATCGTGCCATCGAGCGCGGAAGCGCAGCCCTCGGTAAGGACAACGCCGGCGTCGAAGAGCTTTTCGAGCTTGGCGTCCTTGGGCACGATCGTGGTCGCGGGTTGGGCGTGCGTGTGTGTGGCAGCGATTAGCAGGAGTGCAAGGCTGAGTGTGCGCATGAGAATCTCCAGTGAGGGATTAGTGGGAGGTTGGAGAAAGTGATATTCCAAGCGGGGGATGGTTTCAATTGGTGAAACATGCAATAGTTGCCTCCCCCGTTCATACCGTCAAGCCGGCAGGCGACGAAGGAGCCTGCGCGGGTCACACCCCCGCAGGCTCCTTCGTCGCCTGCGGGCTTACGATTGCCTGATTCATCATCACTCTCATTTCTAATCAAATTCCTTGCCAAACCTCTCCCGCCAAGCCGCTTTTTTCGCTACAATGGTTACTTCCCGATTTCCTGATGTCTGCCAGGTCGGCAGGCGGTTTTCGGAACAACCTCTTTTTTTCTCGCAGTGACGCCGGCTTCGTAATATGCCCGCGTCGGAAGGATTTTGGCATGGTAAATCGGAATCTACTTCGTGAATATGATCTCTCCGAAGAAGACATGAACAGGCAACTCGCCGAGGCGATGGGACTCGATGAATACGACCCATTACATCCTGTAGTAACCTTCGGCGAAGACGAAGAATTCGACGTCAACAATATCATCAAGGGCCGAGTCATCAACATCGTCGGCGATGAAGTCGTCGTCGACGTCGGCTACAAAAGCGAAGGCGTTATCGCCATCGAGGAATGGAAGGACGAAGGCAGCAACATCGTCAACGCGCCCAAGCCGGGCGATGAAATCCTCGTCCTCCTCGAATCGGTCGAAGACGAATCCGGCGCGATCGTCCTCAGCTACCGCAAAGCCAAACGTCAGAAGGAATGGGAAGACATCATCGCCCGGCACAAGGAAGGCGACGAAGTCAACGGCATGGTCACGCGCAAAATCAAAGGCGGCTTGCTCGTCAACATCGGCGTCAACGTCTTTCTGCCCGCCAGCCAAGTCGATATCCGCCGACCGCCGGACATCGGCGACTACATCGGCCGCACCATCGATTGCACCATCCTCAAGATCGACGAAGCGCGTCGCAACATCGTCGTCAGCCGACGCAAGCTCATCGAAGACCGTCGCAAGAAAGCCAAGGACGAACTGCTCAAACAGCTCGAACCGGGCCAAACGCGCAAAGGTACGGTCAAGAACATCGCCGAGTTCGGCGCATTCGTCGACCTCGGCGGCATCGACGGCCTGCTCCACATCACCGATATGAGCTGGGGCCGCGTCAACAATCCGCACGAAGTTGTCAAGATCGATCAGGAACTCGAAGTCTTCATCATCTCCGTGGATAAAGACCGCGAGAAGATCGCGCTCGGTCTCAAGCAAAAGTCCAAAAGCCCGTGGGAAGATGTCGCAGGCAAGTACCCGATCGCCAGCCGGCACACGGGCGAAGTCGTCAACGTCATGTCGTATGGCGCCTTCGTCAAGCTCGAGCCGGGCATTGAAGGCTTGGTCCACATCAGCGAAATGAGCTGGACCAAACGCATCAACCACCCCAACGAACTCGTCTCGATCGGCGACCATATCGAAGTGCAAGTCCTCAACATCAACAAGGACAAGCAGGAAATCTCCCTCGGCATCAAGCAGGTCCAGCCGAACCCGTGGGACAAAGTCGCTGAACGCTATCCGCCGAACACGCAGGTCGAGGGCATCGTCCGCAACCTGACGAACTATGGCGCGTTCATCGAAATCGAAGAAGGTATCGACGGCTTGCTTCACGTCAGCGACATGAGCTGGGTTCGCAAGGTCGGCCATCCGAGCGACGTACTCAACAAGGGCGACAAGGTGAAGTGCGTCGTCCTGAGCGTCGATCAGGAGAAACGCCGCATCGCCTTGGGTCTCAAGCAAATGGCGAACGACCCGTGGGAAGGCGATATCCCGAGCCGATACAAGCCAGGCGATAACGTGAAGGGCAAAGTGACGAAGATCACCAACTTCGGCGTGTTCATCGAACTGGAACCAGGCCTGGAAGGCTTGCTGCACATCTCCGAATTGGCCGACGGCAAAGTCGACAAGCCGGAGCAGCTGGTGAAGCAAGACCAAGAACTCGAAGTTCGCGTGTTGCGTGTAGACGCCGCCGAACGCAAGATCGGCCTGAGCCGAAAACGCGTCGACGAGATCGAAGAAGCCGGCGCGGAAGCCGGTGCCGCAACCCCGGCGACTCCCGAAACGCCAAGCAGCAAACCGCAGCGTGAGCTTCGCGGCGGCACAGGCAGCGGCGGGAACCTTATCAACATCGACAAGCCCGAAGCCTCCGAGTAGGGTAAAGCAGCTCCTTTCCAGTTTGCCGCTTGCGGCTTAGCGCTCTATATAGGACCATCCTAGCGCTAAGACGCACGCGGCTTTTTTTTATTCCTCCATCCCGCAACCTGTATGGTGATGCAAGCCCAAGGGTGAGGTACTCCGAACCCTTGGGATCCCAGCGGTTCGGAGTACCTCACTACTGGGCTAGAGTTTAGGTTCACGCTGACAAGCGCATCGGAGTCACGAAGAATTCCGCCTCCCGCCAGGGAACTTTGTGTCATAGAATAGCGTCGAAGTACGGACGCTCATTTCCGCGCGTTGAAATAAAGGGGCTTGGTGATGTCCCAAGTAATTGAAGCGAAGTGCCCGAAATGCCAGAACACGCTTCGCGTGCCGCTGGATTGGGTAGGCAAAACGATCCGTTGCAAGTTCTGCCAAGTGACATTCCAGGCCCATGGCAAGCTCGCGGGTTCGACGTCGGACAACAAAGCAGCCGTCCAGGTTGCCAAGCCGTACATCCCGATCGGGAAGCCAGCGAACAGTGGAGCGCCCGTTGCGGTTGCTGCGGGCGCTCCACTGGTGATGGCAACCAACACGTCGTTCGGCTTTGATGAAGACCCATCCGCCGAAACTCCCAGCGTCGCCAAACCGCGGAAAAAAGGCTACGGCGCGATGACCCTCGTTGCCACGTTCGGCGTGTTGTTCTTGGTCGGGGCCGGCGGTGCGGGCTTCTTTCTTTACAAAGTCATAAGCACGCCGCATGGCTTAGGCAGCGACAAGCACGTAGCCAAGGGCGACGGGCAATCGACGCGATCCGACAGCAAACCACCAAGAGCCGTTAAACCCGACGGCCCTGCCAAAGACAATGGCACGACGACCAACAAGGAACCGCCGCCTGCCGCCGACAGTGGAAAAAAAGAAGAAGGGAAAACGCCGACCAAGAAAGTAACACCCTTCAAAAATCCGCCGCCTTTCAAGGATCTCGCCAAGAAAGACGCGCCGAAAAAAGGCCCGGTTTTCAGCAACGATCCGTTCCCGCGCCGCGCCCTGCTTGTGAGCGTCAACAACTACTTGATGTTCAACACCGTGCATTACGGCAGCGGGCGCGACTCATTTCGCGGCGGCTACCCAGGCAGCAGCACGGGAGTACTGCGTGACTTCTTCCAGCGCCCGCCGCTTTACTTCCCGAGCTCGCAGGTCTTTGAACTTAGCGATGGCGTCCCGCTCGACAGCAAGGTTGGCCGTGCGAACACGACGCAGAAATCGGTTGTGCAGGCGGCGATCCAAGACTTCGTCGGCTCCTCGCGCGAACAGGATCGCATCGTCATCCTCTTTGCGGGCCACGGTGCTGTCCTGGAAGATAAATCGTACCTCGTGCCAATCGATGGCAGCTTGAGAAAACCGGAATCGCTGATTCCGCTCAAATGGGTCTACGACCAGCTGGCGAGCTGCAAAGCCCAGCAAAAGATTCTGATCCTGGACGTGTTCCGCTTCTCACCAGGTCGCGGCGCTGAACTTCCGACGCCCGGCGAAGGCGACGAAGGTTCGATGCCTGAAGCGTTCGACAAAGAGCTTGAAAACCCACCGGCGGGCGTGCAGGTCTGGTGCTCGTGTCTTAAAGAAGAGTCGTCCACCGAACTCGAAGGCGGCAGCGCCTTCCTGCAAGCGATGTGTCATGCTCTCCAAGGCGGCGGTCCTGAAATGTCCGGTATCGCCACGCCCGATCAACCGATACCGATCGAAGGCCTGGTCATCAAAACCAACCAGCGATTGACGGAACTCGCCGCTGCCGAGAAACGCAAGCAATCGCCGCGACTTACCGGCAAAGACGCCGGCAAGGCCGTCGCTTTCGATGCCAAGCTCGGCGTGGCGAACGTCATCAGCTTTCTGTCGCCAGCAGCCGCTTCGGGCAAGGACGTCGCCGGTTACGCACTCATCAACAGCATGCTCGACGAACTCAAGTTTCCGCCTGTACGCGACACCCGAGCCGGCGACATCGCTTTGCTCAAAGCGCAGAATCTCCCCGCGTTCCCGGCGAAGATTCTCGAAGGGTTCAAAGCCGACGGTTACAGCAATGTTGCCGAATTGCGAGATCGTTTCGTCAAAAACAAAGAGGCGTTCGCGAAGGAATATCCGCTTCGTGCCGCCTATTTTGAAGCGTTTGAGGCACTGCAGAAAAGTGCGAAGATTCCGATGCGCGAAGTCCTCTCCAGTCCAATTGACCCGAAGCGCAAAGCCGCTTTCTTGGAGGAACAGGCTCCAGCGGGGATTTCGATCTTTGAACTCGAAGGCGTGCTCGCAAATCTCAAAACCGCCGAGGAGGAGCGAGACAAGGAGACCTCGAAGCGTTGGCATGCGAACTTCGACTACATCCAGGCCCGCTTGCAAGCGCGTCTGATCTACCTGTTCGAGTATAGCTACACGCTAGGCCAAATTCGGGCCGACAATCTGCCCGAACTGGCACCGGGCCAATCTGGCTGGCGCATCGGTACGAGCAAGAAAATCACCGTCACGGAGCAAAAGGCCAAGGCGCTCAACAAGGCAACGACAAAACTCTGGAAACGCCTGCAAGACGAATACCCCGACACGCCCTACGCCATCCTCGCCGAACGTGAGAGCATCATCTCGCTAGGCTTGCAATGGCGCCCCAAGAGCGATTGAGCGGACGGGTGCACGGCCGTCGTTGCAGACGATCAACTACAACTACGGAGCGGTTAACCCGGAACCAAATACGAATCACGAACGTACGAAAGTTTGGTTTCGTGAGAAAATTGAATTGCTGTTAGCCACCTTGGCCTGTGAACGATTGCCAACTTCCCGATTACGTGTAATCGCGAAACGAAACGCGGTTTGGTGGCCATGTCGAGCCCGCATTCTGTTTCGCGACGCAGCTTGCCGATAATATCTTAGACGTCAGTTCTTAAGCCGTCCGCGTAGTGTCATGTGCAGATGGTTTTTGCCTGCAGTCTGCCAATCGCAGACGATCGCATCGCTGCCAATACGCCAGTGGTAGTTGCCGCCGTCGAGATGGCCTTTGGTGATGGCGCCCCAGATAGCGAGGCGGAGATTCTCCGCGCCGCCATTGCGTTTGACGACATCATCGACAACCTTCCGGCGATCGGCGGCGAAGATGTCGAGGCGTTTTTCGAAGAGGCTGACGGCGAGCTTGCGGGCCTTTTCGTTCAAATCGCTTAGCTTGACGCCGGCCTTGCCCATGGCTGCTCCGGAACCTTGCGACGTACCCTTGTTGGCCTCGGTGATCTTCTTGATCTCCTCGGGTGATAGCGCGGCATAGAGGGCGAGGGCGATTTTCTCTTCTTCATGCCACAGCGTCTTGGCCGGGTTGCCGCCTAGTAAAAGCGGCCCAAATTCGTTGGTCTTCTCGCTGCCAAATTCTGCGAACACGAGAGTCAGATGGTGCATGCCGACGCGCCAGGCGAACGGCTTTTTGTCCGAAGGCTCGCCGAAAAATGTCAGATATCGGCTTCCTTCGGGCGTCTCTTTGGTGACTTCCAGGCAACGCTGAGCGCCATATTCCGAGGTCATCGACTTGATAACGTCAACGATCATCGCTTTTTGCTCAGCGGTGAGCTTGCTGTAGGGAATCCCGGGCCGTTTAGCGGCGGGAAAGACTTCCTTGTAGCGTTCCTTGTCGCTGAATTCAAGCACCGCTTGTTTCTTCTGTTCGTCATTGAGGCTGCGGTAGAGCTTGACCGCGCTCGCCCGCAATGCGTCTTCGCCAGCGTCGGCGATGCGTGGCCGACCCATTAAAGCGACCGTCGCGATCGTAACCACGGTGAAGCCGAGCAATATGGTCTTTCGCATTGGAATCCCCCCCGCCTAGAAAGTAAGTGCCGATTCACCACATTATAGGGAAACGGCACAGAATGATTTGGTCGGCAAAACGAGGCGTTCACTTCGGTTTCGAAAGATCGATCACCGTTGTTGTCTGTCGTTCCACCTTCGTTGTTTGCGTGTTGGCGTAGACGCGCGCGTCGACGCGCTGAGCGCGGGCCAGATCGACCTGCTCGGCAGCGAGATCGAATTCGAGTCGAGGCTCATCGCTCAGTTGCATGGGGACGCGGATCGTGAAAGTGCTGCCGCGGCCCAGTTCGCTTTGCAACGTGACTTCGCCGTCGAGCAACTTGCACAGTTCGCGGACGATCGACAAACCAAGGCCCGTGCCTTCGTGTTCGCGTGTCATCGGGTTGCCCGATTGGCGGAACTTTTGAAACACGAGATCCTGCTCTTCCTTCGCAACACCGACGCCGGTATCGATCACCTGAATGGTGAGATATTTCGTATCGGCCTCGGCCGTGAGCGTGACGCGACCGCCTTCGGGAGTGAACTTGATTGCGTTGGACAGGAGGTTTTGCAAAATCTGTTGCATCTTCGTCAGGTCCTGGCGAACCATGGGGATGTCCGGCTCGATTTGGCTGCGCAGGTCGATGTTTTTTTTCTCCGCGAGCGGTCGGAACATGTTGAGCAGGCTTTCGCAGATATCCTGGAACCTGAATTGGTCGATACGCACTTGCATCTTGCCGGCCTCGATCTTCGCGAGGTCGAGCAGGTCGTTGACCAGCGCCAGCAGCTTTTGGCCACCCGTTTGGATGTTCGCGACCCAACGGCGTTGTTTGTCGTTCAGCCCGTCGTTGGAAAGGAGAACATCGCTGAAGCCGAGAATGCTATTGAGCGGCGTGCGCAGTTCGTGGCTCATGGTGGCGAGGAAGTCGCCTTTGAGTTTGTTTGACTCGAACAGTGCGAGATTCGTCCGCGCGAGTTCGTCAACTTTGCGATCCAAGTCGGCGTTCACTTTGCGCCACTGGTCCTGCATACTGACGAGATGGCGAAGCATGCGGTTGAAGGCGTGGCTCAAATCCTCGAACTCGTCGCCGGTCTGGATTTCGCTACGGACGTTGAGTTCGCCCTGCGAGATGGCGTCGGAGACTTCTTTCAAGTGCGTCACCGGTTTGACGATGATATAGCGAACGATGATCCAGCTGCCGACCATGATAAGGATTGCCGTGCCGACAGCGGTGGTGATGAGGATGGCGCGGTTCCAGTGCACGCCTTCCTCGATACTCTTCGTCGGCATGCGGATGCGCACCATGGCGAGCAAGTCGTTTTCCGCGAGCGAGTCGTTGCCTTTTTTTTTCGCGATCGGCAGATGGCAGGCGAGGCATTCCTTGGCGGCGCGTATCGGCGCGTAGTAGAGCAACACCTGGTCGCTTGGCCTGAGTCGATTGTCCTCCGGTTTGCTCTCATCGCGGCGAAATTCCTTGTACAGTTCAACTTCGTAACTATCGTCGAACTGGTCTACAAGGAATTGGTACTGATACTCCTTCCCCGGCCCGCGAAGGACGACATGATCGAGACTCAGGAGATGCTTATCGGGCGTTGCCTTTTCCAGTTCGGTCTTCACGAGCGTCAGGTGTTGTTGAGCGAGAATCGGCGAGACCAGCAATCGGCATGTCGTTACCGCCTGGTCGTAGGCGAGGTGCTCGGTTTGATAGGCGTACAGCCAAAAGCTGAGCGTGATCAGCGCGACGATGCCGCTGCCGAACAGAAATCGGCACTTACGTTCGAGGCTGGTTTCGCCGAGCAGCCGTTTAAAGGCACGGTAGGACATTTTGTATTCCCGCTTGCGGCTTAGCGCTCTCAAAGCGCTTTGCGAGCGCTAAGCCGCAAGCGGCAAAGAATCGAAGTTGTTGCGTCCGTTTTCCGAAACGAAGAACACGCGCATCCTCATGAAGTAGATTCTACCCGAAGCGGGTGCCGTTTGCCTACCCCCGTTTGGGTTGGCATGTCGGACAATAATGCGTTGAGCGCCCGCCGAGCACGATTCGCTCGATCGGCGTCGCGCATTGGATGCATGGCTCGCCGGTTCGGCCATAGACGCGAAATTCGTCCTGGAACCCGCCCTTCAGGCCCGATCCGCCGACGTAGTCGCGAATGCTCGCCCCGCGTTTTTCGATGGCATGTGTCAAGACGGAGACGATCGCCCGACACAGGTTCGCCGCCTGATCGGCACGGACACGTTTGCCAATCGTTGTGGGATGCAACCCCGCCTCGAAAGTGGATTCGTCGGCGTAGATGTTGCCCACGCCGGCGATGACCGTTTGATCCAGCAGGATCGCCTTGAGGTTGCGGTTTGTCGCCCGCAGCGATGCATGGAACGCACTTGCCTCAAGCTCGAACGGTTCGGGGCCGAGCCGCATTGTCGCCAAATGGCCGTCGAGTTTCGCGCGATTGGGAAACAGCGCCGCGCTGCCGAATCGGCGAATGTCGCGGAAGCGCAGCTCGTTGCCATCGTCGAGATGGAACACGAGATGCGTGTGCGATGCGCGTGACACGTCGGCCGGCGCGACGGTGAACTGCCCGGTCATGCCGAGATGCACGAGCAGCCACGGCTCGCCGAGATCGATGAGTATCCACTTGCCACGCCGTCCGATTGCGTTGGCCGATCGCCCGATGATCGAAGCGTTCCAGGCCCGCGACCATTTGCGGCGTAGCGGCTTCTTGCTAACCTCGATGCCAAGGATGCGACGCCCGACGAGCAGCGGACGTAGATCGCGAACGATGGTTTCGACTTCCGGCAATTCGGGCATGGCAGATTGTCCCCAAATGGCGAGCCGTGCTCCGTAAGGAGCCGGTTGAAGTACCCGCCAACCGGCTCC
>CAMAUE010000066.1 GCA_945861245.1 Singulisphaera sp. GP187 | reverse complement strand
TCGGATACAGTCATCGACTCTCCGCGCTAAGGACATCAATCGTTACACGCCCGACGACGCGAATGACGGGAAAGATCGGCGTCATTGTCACCGTCTCATGCCAGCTATGATCGGTGATTTTCAGATGAGCCGCGCCGATCCCGCCTTTCCCAATAGTGGCATCTATGGCTAGCCATTGGCCGGCGATCCAGACCTCCGTCCACATATGGAAGCCGAAGCACGGCGCTCTCTTAACCTCCGCGTAAACGAGGCCGATGGCGGTTCGGCTGGGTATGCCCTGCGCCCGGCACATGGCGGCGGTAAGCATCGCATGCTCCGTGCAATCGCCCTCCAGGGTGCGAGCGACGTGGTCCGCGGTCGCCAGCAATTCGTGGTTGGCAAACCGCATGTTCGCGTGCACCCAGCGCTCAATGCGAATCGCTTTACGCCACCCGTCGGTTTCAGCGCCGACCGCCTCACGAGCCAACGCCTGAACCTTGGAATCCTTGCTGTTGATAAAATAGGAGCTTTGGGAGCACTCGGCATCTGGCTCTTTTTCCGCCTTCGCCGACTCCGACAACTTCCCATTCGCATTCACTAAAAGATCAAAACTGTTGCCTCGGACGTTTTTTACTTGTTGACGATTATCATTGGAAAACGTCGTGGCAACATTGTCATCGCCTCGCACCGTCACGCGGTAAACGGCCGAACGCGTTTGGTGGGCGTCCACGATACGGCTCTTAAGTCGAACGAGTTGGCTCATTCCCAGGTCCGTGAGTTGAGCGATTGGGCCCGGCGCGAGGGCCTGCTCTTTCGTTGATCGGACGAGTACGATGGGACCGAGCATCGGTATCTCGAATTCGGTCTTCACCGGTTCAAATTTTTCATCAAGCCAGGTCATCGACACCGGCAACTGAATCCGCTCTATTTTTCCACCTGATTTGAATTCGACGCGGTCCGGCGTTACTTCCACGAGCAGGAGTTTGCGTTTCGCTTTGGATCCGTTCAGAATTACCTCACGATGACCGTGAACGTGCACTTCGGTTTTTAGCACGAGATTGATGGACGGTTCAAAACTTTGATACGTGAATTTAGTACCCGGCTCGAGCGTGCGGTCCTTGAATATCGACTGTTGCTTGAAATAACCGATTACGTCGGCACGCCACGGCGCCGCGAGGAGTGGGACTTTGCCGTCCTTAACGAGGCGGAGTTGCTTGCCGACGACCGTGCCTTCAACGAGGAGTTTTTGTTCTTTGCCTAGAAATTGCCGCATGAAGACGCCAAGAACCGCGCCGTCGTGGGTTTCGGTCGATCCGGTATCCATGGCCATTTGCAAGGTATCGTTGAATCGCTTGACGGTCAGGCGCATCTCGACGGTGGTGTGAAGCACTTTCATGCCGTCAAATTCAAGCTCGCGCGTGATGGTGCGGACGTAGCCGGCTTTACCGTCGTTGAGATAGGCCGTATCCCAGTTTTCGAGAATGAGCTTGCCATCGGTCCCGCCAGCGAGTGCCGGGGAAATGGCAAAAATAAGAGCGAACACGATCCACGCAGAGCGCATTAAAGGACTCCGTTTTCTTCCGCTTGCGGTTTAGCGCTCGCGTGGGACAGAGGTTCATTTTTCAGACTACGACGCGAAGCGTAATACTACCTTGTGGTACAACGCTCCGCGTCGTAGTATACCAAGATCCGTTACACCCATCATATTCATGAACATCGACCTATCGCAACCGACAGGCACAACGAAAGTCACCCGATTTACATTCGTGACGGCGCACCGTGCGGATTGGCACAAAATGGCGTATAATCTCGATTAAGAGGGTTCGGCGATCTTTCTATCACTTCCGCGGGTGCCGATAGGCATGTGGGCGTTATTAAGATATGCGATACTGAGCAGCGCCGTCGGCGTTATCGCCGTCGGAGCGGGCGCGCTTGCGTGGTGGGCGAGCGGATTCGCCCTGTCCGATGGAGGGTTGGCCTGAGCAATCCCTGCGATCATGGTGGGGCTTGAGAATACAAAAAGCAACTATCGGCATACGGAACGTGCGGCAATGTCCTACGAAGAAGCGTTACGATTCTGGTTTGAACGCATCAACTACGAACAGAAAACTCCGCAGATCGGCGACTTCAAACTCGATCGCATGCGCCGCCTGCTACACATTCTGGGCGACCCACACCAGCGACTTCGCCTCGTGCACATTACGGGCAGCAAGGGCAAAGGATCGACCAGCGCCATCTTGGCGGCGATTCTGCAAGCTCAAGGATACCGCGTCGGGCTATTCACGTCGCCACACCTCGTCGCCGTCGAGGAGCGGATTCAGGTCGATGGCGAGCCGATCAGCCGACTAGAAATCGCTTGGCTATTGACCGAAATACGCGCCGAAGCAGGCGATGCTTTTTGCCGCGAATTGACGTTCTTCGAGATCGGCACCGCCCTGGGGTTTCTGCATTTTCTACGTCGGCGTACCGATTTCGGGATTCTCGAAGTTGGCCTGGGCGGGCGATTCGATTCGACGAATGTCTGCCAACCTATGCTGTCAATTATCACAAGCATCAGCTTCGATCACACGCAGATGCTCGGCAATACGCTCGGAAAGATCGCGTTCGAGAAAGCAGGCATCGTCAAACCTTGGATCCCGACGATCAGCGGTGTGCGCGAGGGCGAGCACGAGGCAAGCGACGTAATCGCCCCAATTTGTCGGGAGCGGCACTCCGTGCTACGCCAGCTGGGACGCGACTTTGAATATGTTTACTTGCCGGCGCGCATCGCTGAAGTGGACGAAATCCCCGCAGCCGTTGAAGTCAACACGCCGAATCGGCGCTGGCCTCGTCTGCATCTGGGCTTGATCGGCGAGCATCAGGGCCACAATGCGGCATTGGCGATCATGGCGGTGGATGCCTTGCTCGTTCAGGGTGTACCGATCGGCGATGCTGCCGTCGCCAAAGGCTTGGCGAACGTGGTTTGGCCAGCCCGGTTGGAGATAATGTCGCGCCAGCCATTCGTGCTGCTCGATTGCGCCCATAATGTGGCGTCGGCCCGAGTGCTTGCGTCGGCGATCCGCACATCGTTTCCGCTGCCTTCTCCCGATGCTCGCCGATTGCTCATCTTTGCCGGCAACCGCGACAAGGATTTGGCGGGCATGCTCGCTGAACTCGTGCCGTTCTTTGACCGGATCTTTTTGACAAGCGTGCAGGCCACCGCACGCCGGGCGACCGTCGAAGAGCTATTAGACCTGCTGCAGCCTGACGCACGTGGCAAAGCGATTGCCTGCGGCGATTCCGCCGACGCCTGGCGACAAGCACGAACTGCTGCATCGAGCGACGATCTTATTTGCGCGACAGGCTCCGTCTTCCTTGCAGGTGAACTCCGCCCCCTGATGGCGCAACGCGAATAGAAAACGCCCGGGTACCGTCACTTGGTCCCAGCCAGACGGCCCCGGGGTTGACGTCCACGCGACGTCATGGAGAAGTATACCGAGACACTATGTAGTGATCAATAGTATATGTGTAAATTTGTATCGTTTTGTCGTAGCCACAACGAGGAGCGTGATGGTTACGACAAATACGGAGGCTTAGCACATGAAAACGCGTATGCTTGATGCGGAGATGTGGTTGCCGTTGGAGGTCCAGACGGTGTTCGCGTTTTTCAGCGATGCCCGCAACCTCGAAGCCTTGACGCCGCCGTGGGTGCGGTTCAACATCCTGACGCCTGGGCCGATCGTATTGGCCCAGGGAACGATTATCGACTATCAGCTGCGCATCCACTACGTGCCGATGCGTTGGCGGTCGGAGATCACCTTGTGGGATCCACCGCGACGGTTTGCTGATGAGCAACTCAGTGGCCCCTACAAGGTCTGGGTGCATCGTCACGATTTCGAGCAACGCGACGGCGGCACATGGGTGCGCGATCACGTCAATTACCGCCCTCGCGGCTGGATATGCGAACCGCTTATTAATACGACAGCGCTACTTCGCATCTTGTAGCTGAATTCGTGAGAATTCGGCCTTCCCTCGCTTGCCCAAGCCGTCCGAATTCTCACGAATTCGCCTACAATGCGGGCCAAATTCTCGATCTAGCGCTGTCGTATTAATCATGTCCTTGTCGCGCGCGACCTCAAGGCGATCTTTGAATATCGCCAACAGCGCATTCGCGAGCTACTCGCACCCGGCAGTTCTTGCGCTCAGGATCGTGTCGACCTCGGTTGACGATTCTCCTTCTTACCAAGATTCACTACGATAGCCCAATGAAAATGAGCTCATAGGAATCGAAATGCAGTTACAGTTGCATCTCTGATGTCCGCTTGCGGCATAGTACTCGGCGGATTTCACGCGAGCGCCAAGCCACAAGTGAAAATCAGTAATACGGAGGTCGTATTCATGGTTAGTCTCTTGCGTGTTGGATTTGGTTGTCTGGCCTTGCTCGTTCTGATCGTGCCGATGGCGTCGGGATTCGGCGGTCGATTTGCGGGCGGGAAGAGCGTTAAGAGCGTGTCCTATTATGTGCCGTATACGTACTACGTCGAGCTGATTCCGTACTATTTCTGCCCGCCGATGGCCCCGCGGATTGTGCCAGTCCCGGACGTCAAACCGACGACAGCCCCGCCGATTCAAACAAACGAACCGCCGCTCAAACAACCACAGCCGGTAAAGGCGACGGACACCTTACAGGCACCGATCATCATCACGACACAATCGTTGGGTGCGTTCACGCCGGGCGCGACGCCGATCCCGAAGGACCGATGTCGGGTGGGATTTTGGAACCTTTCAGGCCATGACGTGACTTTGACAATCGACAACCGGACGATGATGCTGGCGAAGGATCGGGCGTTGACGATCGATCTCGATCGCCAATTCGCCTGGCAAGCTGACCAACAGCCACAACATGTCGAACGCATCGTCGACGGTCAGAGCACGCACGAGATCGTGATACGATGAATCGGCTTTCCGCTAGCGGCGCTGCATTTGGAACATCCCATGCGAGTGCTAAGCCGCAAGCGGAGGAGCAAGTCAACGTTGCGGATATTGCAGTGGGATGAGTTGCACATCGTCGGGAATGTCGAGAATCGGTTTCGCTTGGTGCTCACCATTCACGGGCTGGCCGTTGGCGACGGGAAGGCCTTTCAACACCGGCTTGGAAAGCGACATATCGGGCAAGGCCACCGGCAATTCACAAGATTCTTCCAAACGAGCCAAAGGCAACGCGAGCGCCGGCATTACCTGAATGCCGTTCTTCGATGGTGCACTCGCCGTATCGCTGGGTTCGTCGTCGCCCCATTTGACCTGATAACTCATGTTGCCGATCATCAGTTCGTCATGGGTGTTGAGGTTGCCTTCCAATACCTTGACGCCGTTTATGCGGATACCGTTGGTGCTGCTGAGATCGCGAACGACGATATGATCGTTGACCTGAGCGAGCAGACAATGGCGGCGCGAGATTTTCCGCGAAGGGATCTGAATATCGCACTCTTGATGCCGACCTATGAGAACGATCGGTTTATCAAGCGGAATATTCGCGCCTTCGGTCAGGGCAATCAACAGTGGAATCGTGTGCGGCGGCATCACGGCACGTGTCCAGGCCTAGGGATGGGTATCATTAGTCTAACCGCAACCATGAGTTAGAGCAAGGGTTTCAGCATATTTTCTTCGCAGTTCCTCTATTTTCCGCCTGTCTTTCCTATCCTGATTGGCGAATTGGTATTCCGCTTGCGGCTTAGCGCTCGGAATATCCCGCGCGAGCGCTAAGCCGCAAGCGGAAACCAGGGAAGTTCGTGAATTCTGTGTCCTCGTTCGACGAACGCTCTTTTTTTCTTGCGCAACAATCGCTATGTTCCGCTCCGTTGGGACAGATCGAAGGTTGCCGGAACGACTTTCGTGCGTCAAATTTCATTTCGGCGGGGATGGACCCAAGCCGAGCGTTGGAAACTCATGGAGAGAGAAGATGGCTCAGACACCGCGACCGGTGATTGGATTAAACCTCGATTACGTACCCGGCAGCAAGACGAGTCGGCCGCACCTGCGGTTGAATCAGGGCTATGCCGAGTCGGTGCTGACGGCGGGCGGCCTGCCCGTGCTGATGCCGATGCTGGAACGCGAGGACGAGATCAACGCGTTTCTGGATCGTGTGGACGGCTTCGTGCTGACCGGCGGTCTGGACATGGACCCGCGTCGCCAGGGATTGCCTCGCCATCACGCCGTGCAACCGATGCACGAGAAGCGCGAGGAGCGCGATCGGATCCTGGTGCGTCTTCTCCTGGAACGCCAGATGCCGATTCTTGGCCTGGGCGTCGGCATCCACCAGCTGAATACCGCGTCAGGCGGATCCATTTACATGCACCTGCCCGAAGATTGCCCACGTTCGATGCCGCACTGCGATTCGTCCACGCATGGGCCGCACCGCCATCTCGTCAACCTGAAGCCCGGCACGCGATTGGAAGAAATATACGGCAGCACGGAGCTACTCGTCAACAGCAACCACCATCAGGGCGTCAAGCAAGTCGGTTCGCACTTCCGCATCGCCGCTACGGCGCCGGATGGCGTCATCGAGGCGCTCGAGGCACTCGACCCAAACTGGTTCTGCGTCGCTCTGCAATGGCACCCGGAAGCCGACCAGTCGTCTGCACTTGACCTGCAACTTTTCGAGTGTTTCGTGCAAACGTGCTTGCGTGAAGCGCCCGTGCTCTCGCTGGTGGCGTAGTCGTTTTCCATATAGCCGGCCTTTTATGGCGGGCAGTAAACTCGAATGGATCGAATCATTTCCGAGCCGCGACCGTAAGGGAGCCGCCGACTGAATGCCGTGAGCTCCCTGTAGGCCACTCCCTTACGGTCGCGGCTCGGAAATATGTCAAACCAACACATCGAAAGCATGTAATGTCCCATCGTTTCCTCATCGGTGTGTCCGCAAGCCGCGGCGCCGGCGGCGTCGATGCCGCGCTCGTCCAGGTGGACGGTGTCGGCGCCAACGCCTCACTACAGCTCAAGCACCACACGCATATGCCCCACGGTCGAGAGTTGCGCGAGCTAATCCATCGTGCGACCACGGACCCAACGCCGGAACTCCGCCATCTCGCCACGCTGCATCGCGTGCTTGGCGAATCGTACGCCTTGGCCGTCAAACAATTACTCGATCAGGCGCGTGTCACGCCAAGCTTACTCGCGTGCATCGGCTGTAGCGCCCAGCCGCTGTGGCACGACGGCGACGGCAAGTACCCAACGACACTGTCGCTCGGTATGCCCGAGGTGCTTGCGGAACGCACGGGGCTGACGGTAGTCACCGATTTCGCGAGTAAAGATTTGGCCGTCGGCGGCTCAGGCGTGCCCTTTGAAGCATTTGTTGACGCCCGCCATCTTCGCGGCGCCGATGAAAGCCGGGCCGTACTCCACCTTGGCTCGATCGCGTCGCTTGTGTACCTGCCCAGCCGTCGTGCGACGCTAAATCGTGCCGTCCTCGGTTTTCACGCTGCGCCCGGGACCATGCTTCTCGACGGTTTGATGCGCCTCCTCACCAACGGCAAGGAAGCTTGCGACATCGGCGGAAAATACGCAGTCCAGGGCCGCTGCATCGAACCGCTCGTCGAACGCTGGCTGCAAAATCATTACCTACAAAAGCCGGCGCCGAAATGCCTGCCCTTCGGTGAGTTCGGCAGCGACTTTCTCAACCGCGCCATCCAGCAAGCGAATCGCGAAGGCGGCAAGCTGCACGACGTCCTCTGCACGATGACACACTTCATCGCGCGGGCGATCGTCGATGCCATCGAGCGTTTGCTGCCGGATCGGCCCGAGCGAATTTACGTCACAAGTCGGGGCACGCGAAATGGCTTGCTGTGGCACCTGCTCGAACAGAAGCTGCAGCCGACACCGATGCAGCATACCGACGCGCTGGGCATTCCTGCCGAGAGTTACAAAGCATTCGCCGCTGCCGCACTGGCGGGTCTGACGCTCGATGGCGTCGCCGCGAACATCATTACCATCACCGGCGCGAGCGGCCTGCGGGTGCTCGGCAGCATCGTGCCAGGTTCACCGGCCAACTGGTCGCGATGTTTAGCCTGGATGGCGCGCTGCGCCTCCCAACCCCAAGCAGCAGCGGCGTAGCTTATCGTAGTCATCACGCTCCGCGTGATGACTACGATAAATGCAGAGCGCTAAGCCGCAAGCGGAAATGCAAATCCCGATGTTTCCCATGAACCTCTCCATGCGTATGATGATCAATACCTTTGGCGGATGAGTTTGACGCTTTTCCGAGCCGCGACCGTAAGGGAGCGACTGACAGGGTGCCGTGCGGATTATGGCGGCCGCTCCCTTACGGTCGCGGCTCGGAAATGTTTTGATCGGATCGGAAAAGCGACAATTTCTACCGTGCGAAGTATAACACTGGGACCGTAGCTCAATGGTCAGAGCAGGGGACTTAACGCGGACAGCCTAAACGATACGTTCGCATGGCTGGTCGCAACGGGTTGCCGAGGTTTTTCGTCGGCAGGGCTTCGGTAGAATCTGCCAAACTCGGGGAAGGCTAACGCGAGTAATCGCCACGCTAATCCCGAACCAAGCCGCTGATAAACGGCGGAAGGCGTAGAGACTAGACGGCAGACGCGTAAAGCGAAGGTATAGTCCAGACCACAAACCCGAAAGGGGCGGCGAAAGCTGAAGTGGTATGCATAATCCCTTGGTTCTCGGTTCGAGTCCGAGCGGTCCCATTGATTTCTGTAGCCATCAGCCTTTAGCCAATGAGGATCACGTATGGCTTTCAGCGGATGGCTGAAAGCTGTGAACTCAAAAGAGCAGCGTGAGCGTCGTCGCTGCCGACTCTTCATCGGGCAGGCCCGGCGCATAGGCCATCACGCCAAGTTCCGCGCGTAACTCGATGGTCGTCAAGCTCACGGGGCACGCATCATCGCGCCTCATGCACACGCTGGGCCCCTGTCGATCAGCCCAGCTGTGCCGATGAAAGGCATCCTGGTACTGAAAAAAGAAGCAAAGAAACATGCCGATGCATCAACCTGGATCGGAACCCTTGGCCGACCGGCCGAATCGCCTGCCCGATCCGCCGATTCGACGCTGGTCGCGGCCGTTCGTTCGTTTCTTGCAGATCGAATCGGCCAGCGGCATCGTCTTGCTGATCTGCACCGCCATCGCGCTCGTGCTGGCCAATTCGCCAGTTGCCACAAGATTCGGCGGCTTTTGGGACACTCACCTGCACATCGGCATCGGCTCGTGGAAATTGGATCAATCGCTGCTTCACTTGGTAAACGACGGTTTGATGACGATCTTCTTCTTCGTTGTCGGCCTGGAAATCAAACGCGAAATCGTGGCAGGCGAACTCCGCGATCCGAAGAAAGCCGCCCTGCCCTTGATGGCGGCGCTCGGCGGCATGATCGCGCCTGCTGCCATCTATTGGCTGCTACTCGGCGGGAAACCTGGCGGATCGGGTTGGGGCATTCCAATGGCGACCGACATCGCCTTCGTTGTCGGCTTCCTTGCGCTGCTTGGCCCGCGCGTGCCGTTCGGCTTGAAGATACTCCTCCTGTCCCTGGCGATCGCCGATGACATCGGCGCCGTCCTCGTCATCGCGATTTTCTATTCGACCAACATCTCGCTAACCGCGTTGCTGCTGGCCGCGCTCGGCTTCGTCGCGATTGTTATGTTGAACGTCATCGGCGTACGGCGAATCTCGGTTTATGGCGTGGTGGGCGGATTCATTTGGCTGGCGTTCCTGAAGTCCGGCGTCCATCCGACCGTGGCCGGCGTGATGCTGGGCTTGCTCACCCCCGCCCGCGCATGGGTCGGCGAGCGGACACTTTTCGATCTTATCGCGGACACCTTCAATAGCCTGCGCACGGACGCCGACGGCAACCCCGAACACCATCACCGCCCGCGGCTCGGCGAACTCGAGACGGCGATCCGCGAATCGAACTCGCCGTTGGAGCGGCTCGAATCCGCACTTCACCCCTGGGTGGCGTTCCTCATCATGCCGATCTTTGCCCTGGGCAACGCCGGCGTGACGATCGACCCCCACGCCGTGAGTCACCCGATCGCCCTGAGCGTCGCCGCCGGGCTGGTCCTGGGCAAACCGCTTGGCATAGTTGCTTTCAGCTGGCTGGCGGTGCAACTCGGCATCGCCCGATTACCGACCGGCGTCAACTGGAAAGTCATGCTCGGCGCCGGCTGCCTGGCCGGCATCGGCTTCACGATGTCGCTGTTCATCGCCGGCCTCGCCCTCCCCGCCGACCTGCTCGACGCCGGAAAAATCGGCACGCTCGCCGGCTCCACGATCAGTGCCCTCCTCGGCTGTGGCCTGCTGATTGTGTTCCTAAAAAAAGATGAAGTCGAGGCGATATAAGACTTTACACTTATAACGTCCCACGCGTCACACTTCACGCGGATAATCCGTTCGCTGCAACCAACAAGCCCAAGGCGGAGATACTCCGAACCCTTGGGATTGGCACAGCTCCATTCTTTCCGTCCCTTCGCAAGTGAAATTCCCATCGACATTCTATCAACGAACCACAATTCGCGCTCGGCCAAAGTCATCGAGCAAATCTCCCTCGTTCGCGGTCAGAGCTACTCATGCTTGCCGCGGGCGTGCTTGATGGCTCGAAAAATCCTCAGGAATAAGCCGACGACGAAAACACCGGCGATCAGTCCGACCACGGCGCCAATGAGGCAGGAGCCACAAAAAAGCTCCAAAACCGGGGGGGCCAACAGCGCGCCGATACCCACTCCCGCGATCAGGCCGAACACGGCACCGCCCGCTTGAAGGAGGTTGTCCAAAAGTCGCACATTGACACCGGTCACCGTGTCGGTAACCGCGTTGTAGGCTTCCTTTCCGGACATACTCTTCTTTTTCTTTTTGGGCTTTTCGTCGCTCATCGAATTCTCCATCTGGATTGTAGTGGCGGAATCGCAAACACCCCCACCAATCGCTGCGCTCATGGTGGGGCTTGATGGCATTCATCCTTTATTTCCCCACGCTCAGCGTCCGCTCGATGCGCGTCGTGTTGCCCTGCATGTCGCGCACGCTGACTGTTACACGGCCCTGCTTCAATTCGGTCACGGGGCGGGCGAGCGTCCATTGCCACACGCCTTGAGCGCCGGCTTTGAACTTGGGCGCGAGGTTCTCGCCGGCCGCGATGCCGTCGATGGCGAAGTCGGCGGTGACGATGAGCTTGGTCAAGTCGAGGCCCGAACCGTAATCGTGCATGCCGATTACAAGCCGGCTGACCTCGGTGTTGCGACCGGGCATCGGCGTCGTCAGCGTCAGGATCGGCCGATTGTCGTCGAGCATCCAGCCGAAGCCAACGGACTTCGCGTCCGGTGCCTGATAGTCCTGATCGATCGGGCAGCCGAGATCGATCCAGCGGACGAGCGTGCGTTTGTCTTCATCGCTGAGTGCTTGCACTTTGCCCGCTTTCACCGCGCCCGGTGGCGGCATCATCGGCGGGAGATAGTCGAGATCCTGACGCGAGCGATTTTTGGCCAGGTCGATCTCCGCGCCTTTCAACGATAACGTCTTCGCGCCGGGTTTCGTTTCCGACGGGTGATCGTCGTTGCTGAAGCCGTCGATCCGTTCGCCGAATATCTTCCAGACGAGCATGCTGCGCCTGGCCTGGAATTTGCGGATGTAGCGTGAGGCATTGGACGAACCCCAGCTATCCCAGCCGACCGGCTTATGGCCAAACTTTGCGGCACCGTCCATGGCGAGGCGGACGTAAGTCTCAGGCATCGCGCCGCGGTACTCGATGTTGACGCTGCGATGATCCGCGTCGAGGTCGAGATTGGCTGCAGGTTCCTTGCCGTCTTTCGCTGTGTGACAGGCGACACAGCTACGATTCAGGATCGGGCGGATGTCGCGATGATACTCGACGTTAACCGCACCTTTGACGGTGCGAACGCCGGTATCGCTCTTCACGTCCCATTGACGTTTCGATTCGTCGCGCGACTTGTCAGTGACGAGCGGCGTGGCATTGACGAGATCCCAGACTTTATAATCCGCCTTGTTCGCCGTGGTCTTGGCGAAATCGGTCGGCTCCTGGCTGTGAGCATGGCAGCCGCCGCAGTTGTGGCGAACTTCGCCGGGCCGCAGCTGATGCCAGGTCTGCGACATGTTGAGCACCATGCCGTACTTGTCGATGGTTTGGAATGTGAACGCGGTGTCGGCGGGAATCTTGGCGAGGAAACTGGTGTCGGGGTTGCCGTCGGGATCGACAGGCTGTTTGCTGTCAGAAAAATGTCGTACAGGAACTTCACCTATTATGCGCAGGCGTTCGTTGGCGTGGTTGTTGAAGCGTCGGCCCGAGTTCGCACCTTTGCGGTCGGTCGTCGGTTCCATGACGAGGATGCGGATGGCATGCACATCGTCGTTGCTGTATAGGCCTGCGTCGGCGCCCTGGTTGTGCCAGTTGAGCGGCGAGCCGTTGCCATGACTGGTGAAGGCGTCGAGGCCTTTCCACGGATCCTTGCCGCCGGCGTAGGTTGAAGTAACTGAGCCCCTGGGCACAACGCCGTTCGGGTAGCTCTCGCGTTTGTACATGCTGGAGGTACCGATCAGCGCGAACGGCGTGCCCTCGGGCAGCAGCTTCGATTCTTTGCCATCGTTGGCGAGGCGAGGCAGCAGCGTCGGCTCCTTGACGCCATAGATGCGCTCATAGGAAACGAGAGCACGCGGCCAGCATTCGTTGTACTCGGGGTCGTTTTTGATGAGCAGCATCTGAGCAGGCTCATCAATGATGTCGCCGTTTTTCATGAGATAGATGCCGCTGTCGATTTGCGGCAAATACGTGTACTGATGATTGGCTGGGCCGGTGGAATACGCGGTGAGTAGATGGTTGTTCGGCGCTCCGGAGGGATGTGTGACCTTGCCAACGGCGGGCGAAGTCTTGTCGCCGCGAATGGAGCGGTCCGCGGTGCCTTCGCCGCCGAGCGCGAATGGCGTCAACGAGATCGACCCAGTGGGCATGAACGGCATGCGATAGTAGCGAGGATTGCCGTTGTCATGCCGACCCTGCCGCCATGGTTGGTTGCGTGGATCGTTCATGTAACCGGGCCCGAAGCCGGCGGAACCTTTGGGCGGTGTCGCCGGCATCTTGATGTACGAGCCGAACCCGCTGTTGTTCTGGTTGTAGTATTGCTCGATGACCAACGAGCCATCGCTGAGTTGCGTCTGGAAATGGAAGCCGTTCGGCGCGCCGCCCGGATCGAACGCGCTGACGAGCGGGTTCCAGTCGGTGCCGTCCGGACGAATCGTCCACACGCCCCACAGGATGTCGCTGCGGGCGCCTTGCGATTCGAGCGTACTGTACATGATGCGACCATCCTTAAGGATCACCGGATGCAGCGTCCCGGAGATGTTCATGTAGCCGATCTTTTCGAGGTTCGTCGGCGTCTCGAAATCGCCGATGCTGGTGTCGCGGTCGTCCATGACGAAAAGCTGCAGCGCGACGGCGGGGTAACCCTTGGCGGGCCGATAGCCTTCGCGATTGCTGGTAAAAACGATCTTCCCGCCCGGCAGCGGGCATGGGCCCATGTTGTAAACGCCATACTCGAAATGGCTCTTGCCTGGCTCCGATTTGCGATAGTCCTTGGACCAATTCGCCGCCCCGGTATTCGGGTCGAACTGCTGATTCGAGAGCCGCACGATCTTACGTGTCGGCACGTGAATCTTGTAAATGTCCGCTCCCTGGCGAGGCGGCGTCCACTGGCTGTATTTTTGCAGGTGGTGAACGTGCACGTAATAGACCCATTGGCCGTCGAAAGCGACGAACGGATCCGTGATCGAGCCCTCGCCGCCGGGAACGAGCAGTTCTTCCTTGCCGTCGGGTTTGAGCAACATCAGGTCGGCGCCCGGTTCGAGCGTAACCGGCGTAGAGAAGTCGGTGAAGAAGCGTTTATGCACCTTATCGCCCGCGCGTTTGGCGCGGACGTAGACGATGTCGTAATCGAGCTTCACCGTCTTATCGGTGGAGATGTGCGGAATCTTCGTGTTGATCGGATCGAGGTACAGCTTCTTCTTTTCTTGCTGTGCCTGCACGCCAAACGTGGCGAGTGCGAGCATCCCGCCCGCAATGAGAATCATGGAAACACGACGCATGGTAGCCCCCCTTTTGTTTAATGAAGTGTATTCCGCTTGCGTTTAGCGCTCGCGCGACGCCAGGCGAGCGCTAAACGCAAGCGGAAAATCGTTACTTCTTCCGATTCGGCGACAACAACCACGGCATCGCGTGTAACCGTGTGACCTCATCGCCAGTCAACGCGCGATTGAACAGCGCCATCTCGTCGATCAAGCCGACGTAATTGACGGCCACGTAGATGCCGGCTTTTTCGACGTCCCAATCCATGGCGATCGCGCGGTCTTTGACATCGCCGATCTTCTTGCCGTCGATGTAGAGCGTGGAAATGGCGTCGGCTTTGCCGGTGTCGAAGTTGTCCCACGACACAACGACGTGATGCCATTTGCCAACCTTGAAGCCGACCTTGGGCACGCGGACCATCGGTGCGTTCGGGTCCTCTTCCTTGATGCCGACTTTGCCAGCGGGAACGGCGGAGAACGCGCCCATGCGCATATCGCGCGGCTTGGCGTTGTTGAAGTCGAACCAGATGCCGCCGTTGTTGGCGCCGTTCTCCGTGATCTGAATCGGATCGCAGAACGTGGTCTTGAGCAACGTGTTCGGATCGGTGTTGATCCACATGGAAAACGCCCCGCCCCAGCCGCCCTTCTTGAACGCGAGGTTGGTCTTCATCGGAAAGAAGATGCGGCCATTACGAGGCAGCACATCGACGGCTTCGAGACATCCGCCGCCGGCGACGCCTTGGCCTTTGGCGATGCGGAATTTGGCCTTGTCGTAACCAGGCTCGACGACGAACTTGCCCGCCTCCTTCGTATTGAAGCGAGTGGAGAGTGCGCCCACGCCGACCTCGGGCGCCATTGCTTCGTCGAACGATGCATAGAAGCTGACGGCATCCTTCAGTTTGACGTCGTCGCCGGGATAGGCGACGGCCGTCATGGCAATGAATGCAAGAATTCCGAATACGAATTTGGATGTCATGAAAATCCCCCCCAACATGAATTTTGTTTAGCCGCTCGCCTTTGGCGAGCGTGGACGCGGCGTTTCGCAATCGTCATCAAAGCGCCGCGCCGGCGCTCGTCAAAGGCGAGCGGCTAAACGGAAACCAATACCGCCCGCACGTCGGATTCGGGCACGTCGTCGAACAACGCGACCTCGCCGATGCGAGTCGGCAGGATGAAACGCATCTGCCCGCCGACAGCTTTTTTATCTTTTCGCATCGTCTTCACCAGGTCATCGATTGGCCATGCCTCGGGCGCGATCGGCAAGCTGAACGCGCGCAGCAAACGCAGTTGGCGTTCCGTCACGTCGGATCCGATCAACCCGCGGCGCTCGGCCAATCGACTGGCGCAGATCATGCCAGCGGAGACCGCTTCGCCGTGCAGCCAATAGCCGTAGTCGCCGGCAGTCTCAAACGCATGCGCGAAGGTATGGCCGTAGTTGAGCTTGGCGCGGATATCGGTTTCTTCTCGCTCGTCCTGTTCGACGATGCGTGCCTTCAACTCGCAAGACCGCAGCACGATGTGCTGGATCGTCTCGGCGTCGCGATTAAGTATTTTTTCGTAGTCCCGTTCCAGCATCGCGAAGAAGTCAGGATCGAGGATGACGCCATATTTCACGACTTCGGCCAGGCCGCTGCGAAATTCGCGTTCGGGCAGGGTACGAAGCGTGGCGACATCGATGAAGACGCCGATGGGCTGGTGGAACGCGCCGATCATGTTCTTGGCACGCGGATGGTTGACGCCGACCTTCCCACCGACGGAGCTATCGACCATGGCGAGCAGCGTGGTGGGCACCTGCAAAAACGGGATGCCGCGAGCATAGGCCGCCGCCGCGAAACCGGCGAGATCGCCGATCACGCCACCGCCGACGGCGACGACGAGCGAACGCCGATCCGCCGGCAGATCGACGAGCGCATCGAGCAGATCGGATAGCGCCGCCAATGACTTCTGCGCTTCACCGGATGGCCGCACGACTGTGGCCACACGAAACCCCGCCTCGCTGAGACTGACGGCAACCTGCTCGGCGTGAGGCTTGGCGTTGACATCGGTCACAAGCAGCACCGCCCGACCCCGGGTGCGCTCAGCGGCAAACTCGCCGATCTGCGCGAGGCAATCCGAGGCGATCGCAATTTCGTAGCTGCGCGGACCAAGATTGACGCGGAGGGTTGGCATGAAAATAGCGTCCGAGGGAGAATCGAGACAACGCCATGCTATTCGCGACCACGAGGGAATCAATACCCCACGCGATTCAGCGTCCGAACTCGGAAGGTCATTTTTTTTCGTCCAACGACCGAACTATTTGATAAGATTTGACGTATAACAAAGTAAACCTATATCATTGCCCATTCGAGTTAATATCATGCGACGACCATATCTTCTTTCTTATCTGGCAGTTGCAGCAATGCTACTGTCGCTGGCGAGTTGTAGCTCATCACCCGATTTCTGGAAAGAAGCCAAGTCAGGCCAGAAGAAGGTTCTCGTCACCTTCCCATCGCTTTATGCAATAACGCACGCCGTCGCGGGCGAAGATGCCTATGTGTTGTCGATGCTATCAGGCCAGGGACCGCACGGCTACGAAGGATCGCCAACCGACGTACTCAAAGTCAACAATGCGGATATCCTCATCTACAACGGCCTGACTCTTGATGATGACTTCGTGGGCCGAATGTTGCGGACGCACCAAAATAGAAAATTGTCGCGCCTCAATGTTGGCCAGGTTCTCAAGAACGAAGATGATGACCTCATTCAGAAAAACAAACATACGCACGATCATGGCGACGGGAAGCCCTGCCTGCACGGACCGCACGATCCACATATTTGGTTGGGGCCAAAACAAGCCACGGCCATGGCGAGAATCATCGCCGCGAAACTGGGCGACCTTGATCCTGACAAGAAAGAAAAATTCGCGAAACGCGCCAAAGCCTTTGGCGACACGATGAAGGAAATCCAGGCCTACGGCGAAAAGGCGTTTAAGGAAATTGACAAAGAAAACCGAAAGATATTGACGATGCACGAAGCCCTCGAATATTTTGCGGACGCGTTCGACTTCAAAATCGTCGGTTCGTTCCAACCACGACCGGGAATGGACGCCGACCCCGTAGCGATGAGCCAGCTTGCAGCGCTCGTGAAGGAAAAGAAGGTGCGTATCATCGCGGTCGAACCGCAATACTCGAGAGCCCAGGCCGAGGCGCTGCAAGCATCACTCAAACGAGACAATATCGATATCAGAATCGTGACGATCGATCCGCTCGAGACGGCTCCCATCGCCACGAATAGCGTTAATCCCGATCCGGCGTTCTTTCTCAACAAGATGCGCGAGAACATTGACGCGCTCGCCAAGGCACTCCAATGACCACCTCGGCCCTTGTTTCGATAAGCGATCTGCACGTTGAACTCGGCGGCAACCCAATCCTGCGTGGGTTGAACGCTGAGTTGCCGCGCGGAAAGATCACCGCCGTGCTCGGCTTAAACGGATCGGGCAAAACGACGCTGCTGCGCGCGATACTACGCGAAATCACCTATCGCGGCGAGATCAAATTCCACTGCGGACATGATCATCGCCAGCCGGACCCACGCCACGTCGGCTATGTGCCGCAAAAACTAACGATCGACTCATCCATGCCGCTGACCGTGCGCGATCTGCTCGGCTTGGCAATGCAGCGACGGCCAATTTTCTTCGGCTTCTCACGTCAGGTTCACGCCACCATGGCCGAGATGTTGCACACCGTCGGTGCGGATATTCGACTACTGGATAGGCCCTTGGAAAAGATATCGGGCGGCGAGCGTCAACGAGTGCTTCTCGCCCTCGCCTTAAAGCCTGAACCCGAACTCCTATTGCTCGATGAACCTGCATCGGGAATCGACGTTTCCGGCCAAGAACAATTCTACGACCTCATCAGCCGGCTCAATAGCGAAAAGGGGACCACCATTCTGCTCGTATCGCACGACCTCTCGATGGTCGGCAAACACGTGCACCGCGTGATGTGCGTCAAGGACGGCCAAGTCCATTGCCAGGCCGCCCCGAACGAAATCACGCCGAACATGTTGCAGCAAGTCTTCGGTGTCAACTTCGGGATGTTCGTGCACGATCATCAGCACAGTCATACGGACGGGTGATTTGTTTAGCCGCTCGCTTTCGGCGAGCGCGATCTGCTGTTGTGCTGCACCAATTCGCGCTCGCCGAAAGCGAGCGGCTAAACTAGCGCAAATCACTTCGCCAAAAAACTGCGATGCAGCACCACTTTGCGATCGCCCGGATTGCAGGTTTCGAGCAGCAGATGATTGGCCGTATCGTGACGAATCACCGTCGTACCATTCGCGCCGGCACGCATCGCTTGCCCTTGCTCCGCTGCGGCGAGGAAAGTCATCACGGAATCCGCATCGAGCGTGACAGCAACGGCACCCGGTTGACGCTCGGCCACGGCTTCGACAGCGCTGGCTCGGATCAGCTTCGGCCATAGCTTCACGAACAGGGCGTTTGAACCGTATACATCCGCCGAGTGAACTTTGCCGTTGATAGCGACGGCGAAACCGATGACATCGGCTTGCCCCTCGACAACAGCCGCGAGCTTCGCCAACGATTGATGCACTTGTTGCTGAAGTAGCGGGTTTTCGAGCGTTAGTTGCAAGCTGGTGCGTGAGAGATTCGCCTGCACGGGAGCACCAACGTTCCGCGTGAGATCATTCTGAAGCGCCTGTACTTGCTGCCAGACCTCAGCCTGCGATCGCTTGGCGACGGCGAGTTTCAACTTGCGGTTCGGCAGTTGCTCCGTCGCGGAACCGAACGACGTGCTGACTTCGTTGCCACGCGGGAACGAGCGCCCCTGTTCGACGCACAGCGCGGCCACGGGGTTCCGTGTCGTATTCGCCAAGACGAGCATATCGAATGGCAACGTACGATCCTGAGTGCCGCCTTTGACGATATCGCCCGCCTGAATGAAGAGCGGGGCGTTGCCGCGATTGTCGATAAACAGTTGGCCCATTCCGGTCTCATGCACGACGGCGACGTTCTGTTCGATCGCTTCTTGCAGCGTCACGACGTTCGTCTTTTTCATCGTCTCGCCGCCGTGAATCAGAAACACGGTGAGATTATTGTGCGTGTGCGGGCCAGAGATTGTGTAGTCGGTCGTCTTGATCGCTTCGCCGCGAACGGCCGGTAAATCGGCTTGGGCGATCGGCGCGAATAGTTCGACCGCCGGTTCGTCGGCAGCGATGTTGAGAAAATCCAATAACGGCGCCGGAGCTTGCGGCTGGGCAACCCGCGGTCCAGAGCGTGCGGCCGGCTCCAGGCTGGGATAGATCGCGACCATCGTCGCGCCGGCTACGAATACCGCAGTGACAAATCCCGACAACACCAACATTGCGCTGCGATGGGTCATGGCTGATCTCCTTGTTAAATGAATCGGCCGGATCGATGCATCGATGACATGAGTTTCTTCGTTCCCCAGCGTCGCTGATTTTCCTTCGGCGCGGAGATTCCAGTCGTTCATTCCTTGTTAATTCTACCGCGATTGTCGGCCGCTCACAACAACTTTATCACAAAATGTAGGGCAAAAATCGGGTGTGCATGTCACTTGAGTATTCGCTGCTTAGAATTCAACGCGATTCGACTCGACAAGTGGGCTGCGCGGTGCAATGAAATAATAGCCTCGCTTCTGCGCGCGGGGAACGAACCCATCGAATATCATTTCTCCACGAAAAGGGTAGAAATATGACATTCACGCGTCTAGCGATCGCACCGATGGCGGTAACGGTGCTCATTATGACTGCCGCGTTGCCGTCGCCAGCCTTCGGGCAACCTATCCGACCTGAGATGGAAACAGCCATTTTCAATTGGACGAATACCGCCCGGCAGATGCAATCGAAAGTGCCGTTGCGTTACAACGAAAGGCTGGCAAACGCCGCATTACGTCACGCCGCGAACATGGCGATGCAGGACAAGATGAGTCATACGCTGGATGACGAAACCGTGGTCGACCGTGCGCGTCGCAGCCTGTATTTCTCGCCGTTCGTCGGTGAAAATATCGCATACAACTTTGGCTACCAGTATCCCGCCTGGCAGCTTTTTGACGGCTGGATGAAATCGCCTGGTCATCACGCGAACATCATGAACGATCAATACACAGAGATTGGCGTGGGCGTTGTTGGAACGCACGGCGGAAAATACTTCGCCTGCCAAGTTTTCGGAAGCCCGCAGCCGAACGCCATTCCCTACGTGGTTCCCTATGCGCCTGTGCAGACGCGCACATCGCCGAACTGGTTATCGACGCCCCGCCCGTCGGATTTTCATTGGTATTACATTCCGAGTTGGAATTAAAAGATGAACTAGGTCGTGTGGCCAAAGATCTCGGTCGTTTTGGTAAATAACAGGGCTGACTTTTTGCCAAGGAGGGCCTGTCATGCTTGCTCGCCAGGCGATTTCGGCTCGCAAGGGCACTTACTTGGAAAGCTGTCTTCGAGGCGTTACAAGATGCCAACCTCGAGTGGCTGGTAATCGACTCCACGGTGATTCGAGCGCACCCGTGCGCAGCCAGCGCCAAAAAAAGCAGATGGGACCGGCGGCCAAGATGAGCAGACATCGGGCCGCAGCCGAGGCGGATTAGGCACAAAAACACACGGTGGAGTCAGCGGACTGGGCCTGCCTGTGAAGTTGATTCTTACGCCTGGCCAAGCCGCTGATGTCACCCAAGCGAAGGCATTGATCGAAGACGTGCCCATCGCGGTCGTGATCGGTGACAAAGGATACGATAGTAGAGCCGTCGTCGAAGCGATCGAGGCGCAAGGGGCCGAGGCAGTGATCTCGTCCCAAAAGAATCGCAAGGTACAGCGTGCGCACGATCGGGATCGGTACAAAGACCGAAACTTGGTGGAGCGATTCTGGTTCAAGCTGAAACAGTATCGACGCGTGGCAACACAATACGAGAAGACCGCCAGGAACTTCATGGGATTCATTATGGTGGCGTCCATCATGGTGCTTTTGCGGTAACCAAGTCCGCGTCACTTGCCTGACCGTTGTCCACACGACCTAGCCCACGGGCCGGAACCCGTGGGCTTTTTTCATTTCCAATCACACTTCAATTCGCGACAATAGCATTCTCCCGCTTGCGGCTTAGCGCTCACGCGGGATGTTCCGAGCGCTAAGCCGCAAGCGGAAAACCAAGAGGTCCGCCGTACACGATGCTCACTGCGCGAGGGTTCTGGTTCTTCGTGACCTGCTTCACCATCCTGGCAATGGCGATCATCCTGGCTGCGCATACGCTGTCGCTCACCGCCGCGACACTACTCATCTGGTTCGTTGGACATTGGTTGCTCTTCCAGATGCGCGTGCATCTCTCGATAAATCGCCTAACGCTAGAGCGATCCATCGCCACGGCTCGCGGCGAAGTCGATTCCGTCTGGGCCAGGCAGCGCATCGAGATCACGGTCGCCCTGCACTCGAGCAGCTGGCTAGACGTGCCCTACCTCGTGATGACGGATCGCCTGCCCACGCTGGCTCGACTGAAACAGGGCACGCTCCGCATTGATGGCCCGCTCGCCGACAACACGCCGATGCAGTTGACCTACGCCATCGATTGCCCGGCCCCCGGCTGGCTTCGCTTTTATGGCGTCAAAGTCCTGATGACCGATCAACAGGGATTCTTCACGTACTCAACTTTCGTGCGCGACGATACGACTTGCCGTGTGCTGCCGATGTTGAACGTCGATAAATCGCACAGCACATTCGTGAAGCAGCACAACGCTCTACCGCTTGTTGGCACGCATCGGCATGCGCGGGCCGGCAGTTCGAGTGAATTGCTCGATCTGCGTGACTATCTCCCTGGCGATCCTCCCAAGCTGATCGCCTGGAAGGTGTCGGCCCGGCGTGATCGGCTCATTACCAGGATATTTGAAAGCGAAGTACCAATCCGCTGCACGATCTTCCTCGACACGTCGCATTCTGTGCGTGTCGGCCCCGTCGGCGAGACGGCGCTCAGTCGGCTTACGGAACTAACCGCGGGCATCGCCCAGGCCAACACGGCAGAGCGTGACCTCACCGGCTTGTGCCTGTTCGATTCGCACGAGGCCGGTGGCACCATGAAGCCGGGCCGCGGAGCCAAGCATCTCTTCCAAATGCTCGGCCTGCTGACCGACGTGGCCGGGCTGATTCCGCACACCCGCCGTACGACGGTGCGCGAGCTGATTCCGGTCGCCTATGCTTTGGCGCGCGACCTGTACCCGGAGTTGCTCGATAGCGACGTCAACACCTTCCCATGGTGGCTACCATTCTGGTCGCCGCAACCGAAATGGACGATCCCACCGGGAGCACCTCGAGTGCGAGGTCGGTTCTCGCCGGCGTATCATCGCGAATATCGGCAACGCAAGCAGCTGTCGGCGATTCTGGCGGTGCGCTACAATCTCGGCGAAGGCGGGCTAGCGCTGCTGCTCGAAAACGATGAGCGCAGCATTCATTACCTTCAGCGATTTCTCGTCGAGCACCAGATCGCGTTTCCGTTCACGCACTTCGATGCCGACGGGCGCTACCTATTAAGTTCGCCGAGCAAGGCGAAGGTATTGGCGAAGGCGCTGCTGCGAAATATTCTGCACGCCAAAGACAACGAATTGTACGTACTCTGCGTCGATCTGTTGGAAGCCACCGACGACCTCGCCGAATTGGAACGCGCGGTTTGCCTGGCGAAAGCGAAACATCATCAGGTCGTGGCGATCTGCCCCTGGCCGCCGGGCGTCGACATTCCCGGCACGCCACCGCCTCCGCTCACCGACCTCGCGTTGTCCGAGCGTGACCATGCAGATCGCGTGCTGCAGCGACTGGTCACGCATCGATTCCACGAGGCATTTGCCGAGGTTCGGCGCCGACTTGGCCGCGTCGGAATACCGGTGATTTGCGCCGCCGAGCGTGACACGGTTCGGCAGATATTGCAGCGAATTCAACGCCTGCGAGCGCCGCAAAGGAGCATGCGATGAGCGAAAAATCCAAGCCGCGCATGACCGCCGCGCATTACCAGGCCGTCGCCGGGCTTGCCCTGGGCATGATGTTTCTGCTGCAACTGCAGCGCGTTGTTCAAGCAGCGGAAAGCAGCACGATCATCAACGTGACGATGCTTCTGGTCGGCACCGTCGGCATCCTGTTTCGCCGTGGGCCGAGTCCGCTGGTCCCGCTCGCCGCGCTGGCCGCCCAGCATCTGCTTGAGCAATACATGCTCAACCAGGATCTGAATCCCGATTTTCAGCGCACGCCGATCCTTGATTTGGGCGACGTGCTACTCTCAATCGCGACGCTGACCTATCTTGTTAGTATGTATCGACTCGACATGATTCCAAGCGGCACGTTGGCGAGCGACGCCAAGCAGCCACCGCTGGGCCGATCTGAGGAATCCATGCAACCGATCGAGCTGGTGGCGCTGGCCTTCACCGTGCCGACAAGTGCGTTGTTCGCGGTGGCCGGGCTGTTTCTCGTGAAGCGACACTGGACGTTCATCGATATGCCGTCGCGCTGGGTGCAATTATTGATTTTGGCGTGGATCCTATTGGTGACGCTCTATCTCGCTCGTAGCTTTTTCCGATCCTGGCGTCGGGCGTACATGCATCGCACGACCGCGTTGGTCATGATGCACGACATCGCCTGGAACGAAACCCGAGGCGAGCAACGCCGAACCCACCGCTGGATGATCTGGAAACAGCTGCGAGAACGGAAGGAATAAACTCCTAACCACAGAGGCACAGAGAACACCGAGAATGCAAAGTCATAAAATGAGGCCAAAACCCCTGCGAATATTCATAGTGCATTCTACCTATTTTGATTTCCTCTGTGTTCTCTGTGCCTCTGTGGTTAGTGTGCATTTTTTTCTCAAACCGACACGGAGCGAACATTGATCCGCTACTTGACACGTGAAATCGCCGGCTGGGCGATGGTATTGCTCGGCCTGTACATTTTCGCGATTACGCTGTCGGGCTTGCTCGGCCCCGAACCGCCGATCTTCGAGGCACCGTTCCTGACGACGATCGGCGTGTTCGTTTTTCGCGGCGGGATCCACTTGCTCAAGGTCGCCGTCGCAGCACGCGTTTGTTTGCAAGCCCAACAAGATGTGGTCAAAGAGCAATCGACCGCCAAACGCAAAAGCCGTAACGAGGGCCCGTGGGATTGGTGAGAAAGTAGTCCGCTTGCGGCATAACGATCTACATAACATACGCGAGCGCTAAGCCGCATGCGGAGGAATAGTCACTACCCCTTCTTCGCCGCGTCGGATTTTCGGTAGAGGTTCGTGGGGATCAAAATCTGCGGTTCCACCTTTTCACCCTGAAAATAGCGAATGATCGCCCGGGCGGTCTCGCGGCCGATCTTGTCGGGATGCTGCACCGGATCGGCGAAAATCCTTCCCTCGGCAATCGCCTGCTTGCCTTCGGGTTGGCCGTCGAAACCGATGATCTTCACTTGATTCTCCTTGCCGGCTTTTTCTAAAGCGGCCCGGGCACCAAGCGCGGCGGGATCGTTAATGGCGAAGATGCCGACGAGATCGGGATGTGCCTGCAGCGAGTCCTCGGTCGCCTTGTAGCCCATGTCGCGTTTGCCATCGCAGGGTAGCCGTTTGACGACGTTGATCTTGCCGGACTTGCGTTTTGCGTTGTGTGCGTCAATGACTTCGTCGAAGCCTTTGACGCGAAGGATACACGATTCGACTTTGTGAAAATCCAATAGCAGTACGTTGCCACCCGCATCGCCGAGGGCTTCGATCATCGCCTCGCCCGCCTGTTTGCCGCCGGTGTAGTTATCGGTGGCGATATGGGCAACGACTTTGGCATCCTCTGCGAGACAGGCGATGTCGGCGGTAAAAACGGGCACGCCGGCCTGGTTGGCTTCCCGGATGACGGCGCCGATCGCTTTGGAATCGCACGGGCACAACACGATCGCTGCCACTTTGCGCACGAGAAAATCCTGCACCTGCTTCTGCTGCTTGGCGACGTCATTATCGCCGCTGACTGCACTTACCTCATAGCCGTGTTTGCCTGCCTCCTCAGCCAATACGTCGGCGATTTCCTTGAAGAACGGGTTCGCCATGGTAAGTACCGAGATGCCGATCGTGCCTTTGGACGCCTTCTTGTCCTTCGTTACGTTGCCTTGTCGACTCGGACAGCCGACGAGCGGGGTGAAACAGAGGTAAACGAGAATGACAACAATTGCTTTGCGCATGGGAGAGGCCTCGCGATGTATTATTCTTTTCTGTGTGGAGCAGTATAGCCGAATGCGTCGGCGGGCCAACCGAATTCCACACGATTTTCCCGGATGTCGCATTGCGCTCTTGCCAACGCATCGATCAACTGCGAAGAAAGCAGGACGAACGTTCGGTCTTTTGGTTTTGTGATTTCGAATTTGTTTCGTATTTCGAGTTTCGGATTTATTATGCGGTATCTAATCACGGGCGCAACAGGCTTCGTCGGCGGGCATCTCGCAGAACGCTGCGTGCGCAAACAGCACACCGTTCACGCCATCGCTCGGCCTACCAGTGACACGCGCGATCTGGACAGGCTCGGCGTCACCATCTTTCGCGGCGAGCTCGAAGATCCCGCGCTCCTACGCCAAGCGCTGGTGGATGTCGATGTCGTCGTCCACTGTGCCGCCAAGGTCGGCGATTGGGGTCCGATCGAGGAATATCGTAAGGTCAACGTCGAGGCACTGCGCGTGCTGCTCAACGCCTGCAAGGGCCTGGCTCTCACGCGTTTCGTACACCTGAGCACCCTCGGCGTTTACGCGGCGCGGCATCATTACGGAACCAACGAAACCGAACCACCGCCCCGAACGCACCTCGACAGCTATTCGCAATCGAAGGTCGAGGCGGAACAACTCGCCCTGCATTACTACCAGGAATTTGGCGTCCCCGTCATTGCGCTCCGCCCGGGATTCATCTACGGCCCGAAGGACCGCACGGTTCTGCCTCGCATCATCGGCCTTCTACGCAACCAAGCGATGCGTTATCCCGGTGCGAAGGGCGCTCGTGCCCTGAACACGATCTACGTGGAGAACCTGCTAGACGCGATCTTCCTCGCCGTCCAGCGCGAAGAAGCCGTGGGCGAGGCGTTCAACCTGACCGATGGCGAGTTCGTATCGAAACGGCGATTCATCGAGGCCGTCGCCAATGCCTTAGACCTACCGCACCCGACGCTCATGCCGCCGTTATGGTTTGCCTATGCGGCGACCTGGATTTCGGAAAAAATCGCCCGCTTGAAAGGGGCGAAGGAGGCGCCGCAGTTCAACTTCCCTCGCCTCAAGTTCATGGGCTACAACCTCGAATTCAGCATCCAAAAAGCTATGGACCAACTCGGCTATATTCCCCGCGTGACGTTCGACGACGCCATCCGCGAAACCATGGCATGGTACAAAGCCCAGGGGTGAGGCACACCAAACCCCTGCGATGTTGACCTCAAATTGGAGATTTTCATGGACCTCAAGCAAGCACGAGTCGCGGTATTGGTCGAGCAACAATATCAGGAGATGGAAGTCTGGTACCCCGTGTACCGGCTGCGCGAAGCCGGTTGCACGGTGACGCTCGTCGGCCCCGATGCCGGCACGAGCTATCCGAGCAAGCTGGGCTATCCAGCCAAAAGCGACAAGGCGGCCAAGGATGTCAACGCCAACGACTTTGACGCAATGGTCATCCCCGGCGGCTTCGCACCCGATTTTCTCCGCCGACATGAAGCGGTGATTCATCTGGTCCGCACAATGAACGAGCAAGGCAAACCGCTCGCCGCCATCTGCCATGGCCCCTGGGTGCTCTGTTCGACGCCTGCGTTGAAGGGCCGCAAGGCGACCTGCTTCTTCGCAATCAAGGATGACGTGATCAATGCGGGCGCGAACTACGTCGATTCCGAGGTCGTCCACGACGCGAACATCATCACGAGCCGCAAACCCGACGACCTGCCCGCGTTCGTGGTGGCATTCATGAGGGCGATCCAGGGGCGGTGACGGTCAGCTTTGCCGCTGGCGGCTTAGCGCTCAAGTGGCGCTTCCCTCGTATAATCGCTATACGCTTGCCAGCGCCACTTGAGCGCTAAGCCGCAAGCGGCTAATATCCGATCACGCCGGCGTCAGCACCTGCAACTGCACGTTCTCCACGAGGTCCTTCACTCGCACGCGGTAGTCGGCCATGTGCGGGGCCTGCGTGTGAGCCTTCAGCGTCTCCAGGCTCGACCATTTCTCGATGATGACGACGATATCCTCACGCAACGCCGGCTGCACCATCAATCCGCTGGCGACATCGATCGTCGGCCCATACTCGATGCAGCCGGCCTCCGCGTGCACCATCGGCACGATGCGATGAAACTCCGCCAACAGCGCGTCGCGCTGGCCTGGCTTGACCTTGATTGTTGCGATGACGTGGATCATTGCGGTTCCTTGTCTTGCCGCTTGCGGCTTAGCGCTCGAGTCGCGATTCCCTCGCCGAAGCGCTATGTGCTCGGTACGCGACGCTTGAGCGCTAAGCCGCAAGCGGAAATACGATATCGGGAAGTTCTGGCGCGATATTACAAAGTATATGGGTTACGCAAGTCTGCAAGCATGTGTCGCGGATCTCGAACGCACCAGGCAACTCGTGCGCATCGATGACGAGATCGATCCGTACCTCGAAGCCGCCGAGATTCATCGGCGTGTCTACCAGGCGGCAGGCCCTGCCCTGCTCTTCACACGCGTCAAGGGTTGCAAGTTTCCGATGGTGTCGAACCTGTTCGGCACACTCGAACGCACGCGATTCCTCTTCCGCGACATGCTCGATACCGTGCGCCACCTCGTCGAGCTCAAGATCGATCCAGCGAACTTCTTCCGCGATCCCTGGCGTTATCGCGATGTGCCTCGCTCGCTGTGGTTCCTGCGGCCAAAATATGTAACGCACGGCCCGATCCTTGATGCGACGGCGGCGATCCGCGATCTGCCGCAGCTTGTGTGTTGGCCGCGCGACGGCGGGCCGTTCGTCACGTTGCCGCAGGTTTACACGGAGGACGTCGATCGGCCCGGTTGGCGCTACTCGAACCTCGGCATGTATCGCATCCAACTCGCGGGCAATGAGTATCCGCTCGACAAACAGATCGGGCTGCACTATCAGCTTCATCGCGGCATCGGCGTGCACCAGGCGAAAGCGATGCGCAAAGGCGTGCCCTTCCGTGTCAACATTTTCGTCGGCGGCCCGCCGGTGATGAACCTCGCCGCTGTCATGCCGCTGCCCGAAACGCTGCCCGAACTCGCCTTCGCCGGTGCGCTCGGTGGCCGACGCATTCGGCTCATCGAGCAACCCGGGCATCTGCCGATTCATGCCGATGCCGACTTTTGCATCGTCGGCACCGTCGAACCCGATTTGCAGCTGCCCGAAGGTCCGTTCGGCGATCATCTCGGCTACTACAGCCTCGCCCATCCGTTTCCGGTGTTGCGCGTCGAGAAGGTGCTGCACCGCCGCGCTGCGATTTGGCCATTCACCGTCGTCGGCCGTCCGCCGCAGGAGGACACGAGCTTCGGGGCGATCATCCACGAAATCACCGGGCCGATCATTCCGACCGTTGTGCATGGCGTACACGCGGTCAACGCGGTCGATGCCGCCGGCGTGCATCCATTGCTCCTGGCGATCGGCAGCGAACGCTACACGCCGTTTGCCAAGCGCGAAAGGCCGCAGGAACTGCTGACCTGTGCCAACGCGATCCTCGGCCAAGGGCAGCTTTCATTGGCGAAGTACCTGTTGATCGTCGCCAAGGAAGACGATCCAGCCCTGGACATCCACGACATCGCGAGGTTCTTTCAGCACCTGCTCGCGCGAATCGATTGGACGAACGACGTGCACTTCCAGACGCGTACGACGATCGACACGCTCGATTATTCAGGCCACGGATTGAACGAGGGCTCGAAGGTCGTGCTGGCTGCCGTCGGTCCGCCGCGACGTGAGTTGGCGAAGAGTCTGCCGAGCGAATTGCGTTTGCCGGAGGGATTCAGCGAGCCGCGCATCTGCCTGCCCGGCGTGCTGGCGGTGAAGGGATCGGGCGAGGCACGGCGATTCTGCGAGGCGTTGTCTTCGCGCGATGCGATCAACGCGTTTCCGCTGATTGTGCTGGTGGACGATGCCGAGTTCACGGCCAGGACGCTGAACAATTTTCTGTGGGTGACGTTCACGCGCTCGAACCCCGCCGCCGACATCGACGGCATCGGCGCGTTCACCCGCAGCAAACACTGGGGCTGCGAAGGTTCGCTGGTGATCGACGCGCGGATCAAGCCGCATCACGCCCCGCCGCTGATCGAGAATGCGGACGTATCGCGGCGAGTCGATGCTCTCGGAGCACCGGGGCGGGTGTTGCATGGGATTGTTTAGCCGCTCGCTTTCGGCGAGCGCGGTCGGCGTGCCG
>CAMAUE010000065.1 GCA_945861245.1 Singulisphaera sp. GP187 | reverse complement strand
GACCGCCTCATCGGTGAACACGTCGGTCGCGAAGCCATCGGGTTGCACGATCTCCCGGCCACGGTGGATCACGTTCTGGGCCATGGCGGAACCGAACTTCGGCTTGGCGTCGCTGCGCATGGCATAGTTGTGCCCGCCAACGAGGAAGCCGAAGAAGTCGTCGAACCCGCGTGCCTGGGGATGGTGGTCCTTGCTGAACCCTTGATGCCATTTGCCGACGAGCCCGGTCGCATAGCCGGCGGAGCGGAGCAGATTTGCGATGGTGCGTTGATCGAGCGGTAGGCCGAGCTTGCCTTCGAGACCGACGTGCGGATTGAATTCGTGTCCGAAGCGGGTCTGGTATCGGCCTGTGAGCAGCCCGGCACGGGACGGACTGCAATACGGCGCGGAGACGTAGCCGTTCGTGCAGCGAACGCCCGATTTGGCGAGTTTATCGATGTTGGGCGTGGGCACGGTCTCGCCGCCGTGAATGCCGATGTCGCCATAGCCGAGATCGTCGGCGACGATGACGAGGATGTTGGGTTTGGTGCGTTTCGTGCCTTCGCTGGCGTGAACGGCGACGGGAAGCAAAAGGAAGGCGAGAAGCGAGCAGAGAGTTTTCATGCGAGGAGTTCCTTGAGCAATCGAGGCTGACATTCGGATTGGGATTATTATCGCTCTCGATCGATACTTTGAAAGAGGAGCCGTTCGCAATGGCGCAAGAACCAACAATGACACACTCGACAAAAGTCGCTTTACGAGCCGGAAGCGTAAGCGACGGTCAGGAAAAAAAAATCGTCGCTTACGCTTCCGGCTCGTACTTCTTTCGGGCGCATCACCAGCGAAACGCCTGGAATAGGTTCGATGTATCGTCGGTCCACGCCTTCAGGCCGGGCCGGGATCGCGCGGGTTCCCAGCCGACGAGTTTTCCCAGATGCCGTTCGTCGCGCGCTAGCACAAGCCAATCGCTCGGCATGATGCCTCGCCGCGTTTCCTCAGCTGTCGGTTGATGTCGGCGGACCAGCGCAACGCAGGTCGGCAGAGCGTCGTCGGCGAGGGCGGCGAGCACCGGTTCGAGATCGACGTAGCGATTCGAGATGTGGAACGCGATGATGCCGTCGGGCGTGAGCTTGCCGAGGTAGATCGCCAACGCTTCGCGCGTCAGCAGGTGCAGCGGGATGGCGTCGGAGCCGAAGGCGTCGATGACGAGCAGGCCGAATTTCTGCGTCGATCGTTTCAACGACAGCCGGGCGTCGCCGATCTCGATCTTGACGGTTCCCTTGGCGTCGTTGAGGAACGTGAAAAGGCGCGGGTTGCTGGCGATGTCGCGCACAGCCGGGTCGATCTCGAAAAAGGTCCATGTTTGACCGGCCTTGGAGTACGCCGCCAGCGAACCGGTGCCCAGCCCGACGACGCCGACGTGATCGAGCCGGGGATCGTCGTTGAAGGCGTGGAAGACTTCGCCGATCGGTCCGCTGTTGGCGTAATAGGTCAACGGCAGGTGCCGATAGTCGCGGTCTTGATCCTGTTGGCCATGCACGGTGTTGCCATGCACGAGCCGAGTGAAGCCGTTGAGGCTGGTGACGCGATGGATGCCGAACCAGCTGCGCGTTTGATAAATCGTCGTGCCGTGGATGCCGTTATGAAACCAACTCGCCAGAAGGATGCTAGCGAGGCACAGCGCGAGACGGATGGGCCGCGCTTGCGAGATAAAGCAGTAGACGAACGGTCCGCCGAAGAGGATCGCGATTTCGATTGGCCCTTGCGCGAACGGCAGACGAACGAGCCGCTGAACGATGAAAACGAGTGCGAGCGTTACCATGCCGACCACACCGGCCATGAGGAAATCGCCGCGGCCAACAGTCCATTCGCGCGTCATGCCGAGGAGGCACGCGAGCACGATCATCAGGGGATATTCCGCCAGGCCGTTGAATAGCACCGGTGCGAGCAGCGCGTTGAACGCTCCGCCGAGCACGCCGCCGAACGCCAGGCATAAGTAAAACTCCGTAATTCTGTCAGCGCCGGGTTTCGTGCGTGCCAACTCACCGTGGCATACCATCGCCAGCCAAAAGAAGCCGACGAGCTGCACGCCCATCACGAGCGTCAACGGATCGTTCGCCTCGGACAGGTAGACGAACAACATCACGATCACGACCATCGGCTGCCAGCAGATCAGAGCCGAGTGTGGCAGAAACGGCTTGCCGGCGAACACCAGGACAAACGTGCCCAGATAGAGCGCCATCGGCAATAGCCAAAAGAGCGGCACAGCGGCGATGTCGGTCGTCAGGTGCGTCGTAACGCTGAGCATCAGACTAGACGGGACCATCGCCAGCGCGATCCAGCGTGCGCGGGTCCAGCGGCTCGGTGCGTTCGTCGTTGGCATGGCGGATACGGCATCGGTCGCAGTGAACGCTCGCAGAGGCACGCAGAACGCCAACAGCGCCGCCAGCACCAAAAACGCGAATCGCCAGATTTCGCTCATCGCGCTCAGGCTGAAGATCGGTTCCAGCACAAACGGAAACAGGCCAAGCGCCAGAAAGCTGCCGACGTTGCTTGCCGCGTAGAGCACATACGGATCGCGTGGCGTCGCATGATGCTTCGCAAGGAACCAGCGCTGCACGAGCGGCGTGCCCGCAGAAAGCAGAACAAACGGCAAGCCGACAGCGAGCGTTAGCATGCCGATCAACCAGACGGCGGGATGTAGGTCCGTCGGCACATCATCGGGGAAGCGGATTGGCAGTAGAAAATAGGCCGCGATCATCAGGCCGAGATGCAGGATCGCATGCCGCCCGACGCCCAGCCAGCGCGGAAGGGCGTGTGCGATTGCGTAACCGACCAGCAGGCCAGCCTGGAAGAACACCATGCACGTGTTCCACACCGCCGGTGAACCACCGAGCAATGGCAACAGCATCTTGGCGCACATCGGCTGCACGAGAAACAGAAGGCACGAACTCAGAAATGTCGCGCAGAAATAAAGCCAAACCATGGAGGAATATTATAGGGTATGTTAAGCCCAAGGATGAGATACTCCGAACCCTTGGGATGTTGGGCGCTCATTCGAAGAGATCGGCGTATACCTTCGACGGGTGGGATTGTCGCTTTTCCGAGCCGCGGCCAACAGCGAGCGCACAGCATCTTGTCGGCCGCTCCCTGACGGTCGCGGCTCGGAAATAGTTCGATTCGTCTGATGAATACGACATTTTCAGCCTCGCAAAGTATACCTCACCATTGGGCTTTTGGTACTCTGAGGGCCGCCTCTTTGAGTTTTCCGTGTATAATGAAAATGCTTGCCGCAATCTCGATTTGTGCCCAAATCGGGAGGGCGCATCGTTGCCTTTTCGATTTTCGTTCCGCAAACTTGTTCGGCACGTTGCGTAATGTCGAACACCCCCAGTGAACGGAGTAGGTCGTGACCAAAAAGACCGTGAAAAAAAATGTCGAAACCGTCGGCCTGGTGGGTCTGGGATTTGACAGCCAGGATGAGCACAAACGGATCACCAAGGGCGACGAGTTTCTCCTCGTCGGCGGGTCGGCGGAGACGCACGAACGCATGCAGGATGTCGCCATCCATGTGACCGAAGCCCTGAAAACCAAGGGCAAACGCCTGCAAGACGCCGAGGTCAATGAAGTCGTCGATCTCATTCAGAAGGCGATGGATCGGTGAACTTTTGAAATTGTTTAGCCGCTCGCCTTTGGCGAGCGCGGACGTGGCGCTTTGGCGAAACAAAACGGCATAACGCGCCCGCGCTCGCCAAAGGCGAGCGGCTAAACAAAAAATCCGCGAAACTTGTTGCACTTCCGTAAGGTACATTTCTTTAGGCATGAGGCACGAACGTGTGGGCTGAGGATGCCATTTTGGTGAAGCGCTGCCTGAAAGGGGACGAATTCGCCGTCCAATCCCTCGTGGAACGCTTCCAATCCGATGTGTTTGGCTTGTGCGTTCGGCTTCTGCACCATCGCCAGGATGCCGAGGATGTCACGCAGGAAGTGTTTTTGCGCATCTTTCGCAGTCTGCGGCGGTGGGATTCGGCCAGGCCGCTCAAGCCGTGGGTGATGGGAATTACCGTCAACCGCTGCCGAACCTGGATCTCGCAGCGTGCCAAAAAGCCGGAGTTGGTGGATTACCTTCACGAAACCGTAGCGAACCGCCCCGAAGACGATAGCGCCGAGTTGGTGCGCGAGATTCAGGTTGCATTAAAGGGGCTGCGCTGGGAATACCGGACGGTATTCGTGATGTACCACGAGCGCAATCTGCCTTATGAGGATATTGCCGAGGCGCTGGAGAAGCCGGTCGGGACGATCAAGACCTGGCTGCACCGCGCTCGGTTGGAAGTGCTGGAGAAGCTGCGCGATCGCGGCATGATCTCTGAGGTTGAGCATGAACTGCCTTGAGTGTCAGGAACTGTTGCAACAGAAACTCGATGGCGCAGCGACCGCGCCGTCTTTGGAGTTCGACGCGCATCTGGGCATCTGCATGAAATGCCGCGAGCTTCATGCCGGCGCGCAGCTGCTACTTGACGGGCTGAGAAAACAGGCGTCTCCGAAGCTGCCCGTGGATTTTGTGAAGCGAACCACGGCGATGGTTTTTGGGGATCGCCGCGAACGCCGACAGAAGGTTCGCTCGCGGCTCTATATCACGGCGGCGCTGGCGGCGTCCGTCATTGTCATGGTGCTGTTCGCCTACGCGATGCTGCCGCGCTCGCCCGTGCCGGCGCCGAAAAACAACGACGGCCTCGCCAAACAAGACGCGATCAAAATCGAGGATAAGAAAAAAGCAACGCCAGAGCCGAAAGGCATCGAGAAACCACCGGAAAGGCCCAGCGCCATCGCCGCCCTGCCCACGCGCTGGGTCGAAGCGACGCGCGATCACGCCAACGTCGTATTGGCGGCGGCGAATTTCGATGGCGTCGAAAGACTACCAATCGATCCGACGGCAACCGAGGCGGCCAAGGAAATGTCCGACGGAGTCCGCACCGTCACGCTCAATACCCGCAAAGCGTTCGACTTTTTTGCCCGCGAATTTCCCATGCCCGACCTCGGCGAACGTCGAGATTGACACTGGGTTAGCTTGCGTCCGAGCCTGAGCGCCAGCGAAGGGCGCTCAGGCTCGGACGGGCTGAGTCACCCTTGGCACAACCCGAGTACGCCATGACATTGTCGCTCCGATTCACGTTTAGTCTCCTGCTCACGATTTCTGTTGCGCCCTTCGTCGCCGCGCAGGACGCCGCCGACCTGATGAAGCTGCTGCCCAGCGATTTCGCCGTCACCGTCGTCGTGCACGATCTCAAAAGCAATCACGCCCGCTGGGAGAAATCGAACTGGTGGAAAGCCTTCCACGGCTCGATCGTTGGCAAGCGATTTGCCGAATCGCCCGAAATGCAGCAGTTCCGTCGCTGGCAGGATGATCTGAAAAAACATTTCCAGCTCGATTGGCCAACACTGCGCGACGACATCCTGGGCGGCACCATCGTGCTGTCCTACTCTCCCGGCGATAAAACCAAGCCCGATTCCGAACGTGGCATTATCCTCGTTCGAGCCACGAAAGCGGAGTCGTTGACGCGTCTTGTCGAACGCCTGAACGAACTTCAAAAGCAAACCGGCGAGTTGAAATCGCTGACCACCCTGGAGCACGCCGGCGCGAAGTATCATCGTCGCTTACAGGGCGGGAAGGCCCATTATTACGCCATGTTCGACTCGTTGTTCGCGATCACGCCGAACGAAGATTCGCTGAAAGAAATGCTCGCTCGTCGGCGCGACGGAGGTTTGGATTCGCCATGGATCAAGCGTTTTCGCCAAGCGGGCATCGAGGGGGCAATTGCGACGCTGTGCGTGAATCCGCGCAAAGTGGAACCGGACTTTGGGCCGGGCGTGAAAAAAACGGATGAGCTGCCGAGCTATTGGCGAGCGCTCGATGCGATTTTCGTGACGATGAACGTGAGCGATAACGCGGAGCTTCGCGTATCGATTCAAGCGAAGACTGACGAGCTGCCGGCCTGGGCACGCGGGTCCTTCACTCGTTCGCTGGAACGTTCGGAATTGTGGGACCGGCTGCCGGAGCGATCGTTGCTGACGTTCGCGGGGTACACCGATTTCGTCGGGGCAGGCACTGCGTTGCGCTTGCTATTGCCGGATAAGGATCGTGGGAAAATTAAGGAGCAGGTTCCCGGCATCGTATTCGACATGGTGAAGGAGATGCTGCCGAGCCTCGGCCCGGATTGGGGCGCGTGCGTTCTGCCGGCGGGCAATGCCGATGAGTTGCCTCGGGGGCTTTTTGCCCTGCGTGTAAAGCCTGGATCGAAGAAGACGCCTATTGAAGCGGATTTCATTCAGGCCATTCATCTGCTCGTGGCATTCAAGGTAGGAGAATACAACGCGGCCAATCCGAATTCCCCAATCGCCATCAGGTCGGCAATGCGAGGCAAGGTCGAAATCAAGTATCTTGAGAACGCCAAGTTCCCACGCGGATTTCAGCCGGCCTGGGCCTTGAAAGACGGCTACCTGCTGGCCGCCAGCTCGCCCGACACGTTTGACGATTTTCGCAAGACCGACGCCAAAGCGATCGTCGGCAAGGACACGCCGATCCTGCGGCTTTCGACCAGCGAACTCGCCAAACTGCTCGATCAACGTCGCGACCACGTCCTCGCCACGTTGGCGCGCCAACCCGACGGCGTGGAAGGAGATGCGAAGCGAAATCTCGAAAACGTGATCTCGCTGTTCCAACTCTTCGATACCTTTACCCTCTCGCAGCACGGCGCCGCGGGCCAAACCAGCTGGATGCTCCGCCTGACGCCCGCATCTGCAAAGAACTAACCGGAATCATTAACCACAGAGGCACAGAGTACACAGAGGAATGCAATCCGTATTGAAGTTCCCCTCAAAAAGCCCGTTCCCCGTTTAGCGCCCGCGTGATGCCTCGCATGGCGCGGGCGCTAAACGAAAAAAACGAATTCTGAGGTGCGCGTCTGGCTTGGTTTTCTCTGTGTTCTCTGTGCCTCTGTGGTTCAAATTTTACTTTTCATTTCGGATATTGCCAAGAAATGATGGCGTCGCGCAGGCGATTCATGGTAAGATAAATACCTGGCGGCGAACGGATGCCGTTCGCAGATCGCGAATCAACTCTATTGAGACGATTGCCATGCAGAACACGCAACTGTCTTGTCCGCATTGTGGTTCGACGCTTAGCTTCGGCACAGAGATCGTGGCCGGGAGTTCTGTTGAATGCTTGATATGCATGCAATCATTCACGGCCAACCTTGCGCCAAGACCGACGCCTGCCGTGGCGAGCCTTGACGCCGTCGATTCGCCGACGTTGTCCCACACGCTCACCGATGTCGTGCCAAAAGTCTCCACCCCGGTAGCGGCGGTGCCGAAGTCGAGACCGGCGCCGGTCGGCATCATGGAAAAGCCGACGCCAAGGCCGACGAAATCCGAACCAAAGAAAGTCGACGAATCCACGCCGCTAGCGTTGCGCACACCGAAGCAAAACGCCGGCGCGGGGACGACGAGCATCGTCGCTCTCATCGGAGGTGCGGCGGTCCTGCTCCTCGTGCTCTCCGCGGGAATTGGCCTGGCTGTGTGGATGGCATCATCATCCTCCGATCGCAAGGCGGGCGACCCGCAGGCAATCGCATCGACCGATAAACAGAACAATGTATCTCCCAATGTCGATGGCAAACCGATCGATGCAGCGAAGAAAACCGGCGGGGCATCCAATGTGAACTCGGCCCCGAACGGCAGTGCGAACAAGCCGCCCATCAAGAAAAATCCAGACGATGGCGACGAGAAAACGCAACTCAAGCGGAAGCCGATACCTGGCGCAGGTGCGGAATCGGGCTTCGACACGATCGGAAAACTCGATGTCACCAAGGCCAATCCCGTCGGGCTTAACCAACAACGCATCAACGAAGCCATCGACAAGGGCGTCGTTTATCTCAGGCAAACGCAGAAAGTCGACGGCACCTGGGCCAGCGGTCACGGCGTCGGCCACGCCGCCATTGGCGGATTGACGCTGCTCGAATGCGGCGTTCCCGCGAACGACTTTTTCGTGCAGCGCTCGGCCTATTACGTCCGAATGAATGTCCTGAAACTCGCATCCACCTACGAACTTTCACTGGCCATTCTCTTTCTTGACCGCCTCGGCGACCCCCGTGATCGCCCCACGATTCAAGGCATGGCGTTGCGGCTGCTTGCGGGCCAAAATGATTGCGGTGGTTGGAGCTACAGCTGCCATCTTCTCGAACCTGTCGAGATGTATCAGCTCTGGGCGTTTCTGCAAACGAATCGCCAGCCGAACCTGCTCAACCCGCTGCAAGGTCAAATCAATATGCCGGCGGGAATCGTCACCGATCCGAAGTTGGTCAATCCGCTGACGGGCGACCCGGCGAAACTCAAGGACCCGTTCCAGGCGCTCAATGCAATGATGCTGACGAAAGGCATCGACGGTGCCAAGAACCCAAATCCCGGTGTCGGCACGAATCCTCAGAATCCGCCGACGCCGTTGCCGAAACCCGATCCGGCACCCCAGAAAAAAGGCCCGCCCGCCAAACAGCCGTTCCAGCCTGTAATTCAGCAAGCCTGGCTTAAACCGATCCTGCAGAATCTGCCCGTTGTGCAAAATCAAGGCAAAGGCAAGGGGCAGCAGCGGGTCGGCCGCGGGGCCGGCGATAATTCCAACACGCAATTCGCCCTCCTCGCGCTCTGGGCCGCCCGACGGCATGGCGTGCCCACCGAACAAGGAATTCTTGCCGCCTATGAGCGCTTCATCACCTCGCAGCACAACGACGGCGGCTGGGGCTATCACATGACAGGCGGCGGTTCGACGTCAAGTATGACCTGCGTCGGCCTGCTCGGCAACGGCATGGGCCATGGCACGGCGCCGGACATCGTTCGACTTGACCCCACGAATCTCAAGAACTCCATCGTCAAGCCCGCTCTTGAGGACGTACGAATTCAGAACGGGTTGAAGGCCCTCTCCAAATTCGTGGGGCAACCGTCATTCGACGACACGAAGACGAATTTCCCAATGGAGAACCTCTATTTCCTCTGGTCCGTCGAACGCGTGGCAATGCTGTACGATCTCAGGGTCATCAACGGCAAAGACTGGTACGGCTGGGGCGCTCAGATTCTCGTGCACAATCAACAACCGACCGGTGTTTGGCAAGCGGGCGGTTCTTACCCAGGCAACAACCCCTCGCTCAACACCTGTTTCGCGCTGTTATTCCTCAAACGCTCAAACCTCGTGCAAGACCTCACCGACAACCTGCGTCTCTACAGCGGCATCCGCAACCCCGATGCGCCGTAAGGAAAATCCGAAACACGAAACTAAGCCCAAGGGTGAGGCTCTCCGAACCCTTGGGATCCCAGAGGTTCGGAGTACCTCACCTCTGGGCTTGAATGCTCCTTGTTTGAATTTCGATCTTGTTTCGTATTTCGCTATTCGGATTTCGGATATTATTAATGAAGCCTTGCCTCTCTCAAGCGACCACGATGCCTCGGACTTTTGCCGAGGATATCGCCAATTGCGCCGACGCAGGTTGCGATGCAGTCGAGGTTTGGCTGACCAAACTCGAACAACACCTCGAGATCGAATCGGTCGCGGCCACCCAACGACTCCTCGCCGACCGCAAAATTCATCTGGCGGCAGCGGCGTATCAAGGTGGGTTGCTCCTGTCTCAAGGCGAGGCACGCAAGGCGCATTTCGATCACTTTCGCCGACGGCTGGATTTGTGTCAGCAGTTCGGCATCAAGACGATGCTGGTCGTCGCTGACTTCGTCGATAAGGTGGACGCGACCAGTTTGGATCGGGCTATCGTCTCACTAGCCCAGGCGGGGCAGTGGGCGGCAGGTTTCGATGTCACGCTCGCTCTTGAATTCCGCGCGAAGAACACGTTCTGCGCCAGTCTCGACACCGCCGTCGCCCTGGTCTCGCAGTGTGGCGAGGTGAACGTCGGCGTGAATCTCGACATCTTCCACTACTACACCGGACCGAGCAAATTCGACGACCTCGGCCTGCTCACGCCCAACCGCCTGGCTCATGTGCAGATCGCTGATATCGCTGGCGTGACCCGCGAACTGGCGACCGACGCCGACCGCATCCTACCAGGCGATGGCGATATCCCGTTGACGCCGATCCTCGACGTGTTGCGGCGCATTGGTTACACGGGATATATTTGCGTGGAATTGATGAATCCCATACTCTGGCAGGCGAACTCCAAGCAGGTCGCGGAAATTGCCTGGACATCTTTACGCAAATTGCTGGGCGAAGCGGTTGCGCCAGATGCGCGGCACGTCGAACGTTCCTGATGTGTCAATTATTCCCGGTTGAACGGAATTCATTTTACTCGATTTTCACTTGGCGACTCAAGCTTGTGGTGAAATCGGCGATTAAGGAATGTATACTTACTGAAGAGTCTATTAATCGGCGGCGCGATTTCGTGGAATGCGTCAACCGGCTTCCAATTGCGAGCTCGCAAAATGCGACGGCTCGCGCGGTACCATCGGCGAATTCAACAAATCAAATCGGAGGAGAGGCGAAATGCGATTACTTTACGGTGTTATTTTCTGCGTGGCGATTGTTGGGCTTACGAACGCCACGGCGTTCGCGCAAAACAAGCGTGTGGAGGGCAAATCGCTGGAGTTACAGCGATCGCCGCGCGAAGGCCAACAAATCGTAGTCACCTTTCCGACGCAATCGTTCAAGCCTCTGGACGGCCATCGCGTCGTATTCGTCGTCAACGGCGTTGCCAATGGGACGGCGGCGACGGACACGTTGCTCGCTTTGAACGGCGAATACGGCTTGGGATTGAAACTCCGCACCGTGAACTGGTGCCGACACGATTCGATTCGCCTGGATCTAGTCGATCACGAGGCGCAGCTGAACGCCGCTGCCCGCATCGTCACTGAGGTGACGATGATTCGGCGGGATGCGCCGAATGCGAAGATCTACTTCGTTGCTCACAGTGCGGGCACGCGCGCCGTGCTTGCCGCCGCAGAGATGCTGCCGCCGAATAGCGTCGAACGCATCATCCTTATCGCGAGCGCCGTTTCATGCTCGTATGATCTTACCACGGCACTACGGGCCTCACGGCACGGTATCGATAATTTCTACAGCTTCGATGACCGTGTGGTCAATTGGGCGGTCGAGAGCGTTGGCACATCCGACGGTTTGCGTGGTCAGGCGGCCGGTCGCGTCGGATTCCGTCCGCCGCACGCGAGCAAGCACGATGTCGCGGCTCTTCGCCAGCATGCTTGGGCCATGGAATTGGACGGCCTGGGCGGGCACTTTGCCTGGACGCGATCGAGGAACATGAAGCGGTGCATCGTGCCGTTGTTGTTCCATGATGAAAATCCCCCGGCCGTGATCACCGAGCCGATCAAAGGCCCGGCGAAAAAATAAGTCGCGGATCAGACGCGACAGCACTTGTCAAGAAACAAACCACGGAGTGCACGAACATTACAGACAGGTGAAATCTCCTAAACAGGATTTCCCGTCCACGTAATTCGTGCTATCCGTGGTTAAGTGTTTCTATACAAATGCCGTCCGCCACCCCCCGGGTCACGTCAAAACAATGTTGACGCCTCCGACACAAGTCCGCGTTTACCGTAGTTATCACGTTTCAAGTTATATGTTTGCGCTGAATACACGAACAAGAACGCAATTTCCAAGGCTTGTCCTACACTATCACAGCCTCGGAGCGTGATGGCTACGCTGGTCGTCGTCGGCTATCGTCGATTGCGTCAAAACAATGTTGCGGTGGCACTCCTTATCGCGTATAAAACAAGTAGATCGATCTCCGTTCATAGCTTGTGGGGGCCATGCCATGTTGCGAATCGATGACAGGTCGGCGCATCTTTGCGATAGCGTCACGCGGCGAGAATGGATGCGGATCGGCGGACTCGGCCTCGCGGGGTTGACGCTGCCGACGCTACTTTCTTCTCGCTCGCTTGCCAATACCGGATCGGGTGGACGCGCGAAATCGTGCATCGTCATGTGCTTTCTCGGTGGCCCGCCTCAGCAAGAAACCTGGGATCCCAAACCCAACTCTCCCGCCGAAGCGCGCGGCGACTTAAACCCGATCGCAACAAACGTGCCCGGTATCTTCGTTGGCGAACTGATGCCCCGCACTGCCCTGCATCTCGACAAGATCAGCGTGCTCCGCGCGATGGTCACGAACGACAACGCCCATTCGTCGAGCGGTTATTACATGACGACGGGCAGGCCGCACGCGCCGGTCGGCGCCGAGAACGCCAAGCCCGGCAAGCCCAACGATTGGCCTTGCCTTGGTGCGTTGGTGAAGCGCGTGATTCCGGCGACTCACGGCCTGCCTTCAGTGATGACGCTGCCCGAACAGTCGGCGAACGACGGCAACCTGACCTGGCCGGGCCAAGACGCCGGCTTCCTCGGTCGTACCGCGGACCCCTGGCTGCTCAACTGTGATCCGTCGCTGGCCGACTTTCAGATCGACGGCATGGCCCTGCCTGCCGATGTCAACAGCATGCGTTTCGATGGCCGTCGCCAGCTGCTTGGCCAAGTCAACGATAGGCTCGACAACCTTGGCCGCGCTGGTAATGCCGGCATCTTCAACGCCCAACAGCAGCAGGCTATCGATTTGATCTCAGGCTCACGCGCACGCCGGGCGTTCCATCTTCACGAAGAAACGTCGGCCGTGCGCGATCGTTATGGCCGACGCAAGTTCGGCCAAAGCCTGCTGCTCGCGCGGCGCCTGGTCGAATCCGGCGTCTCACTCGTGCGCGTCAACTGGTCGCGCGTGACTGGCGCACTGAACAACGGCCATTGGGATACGCATTCGCAAAACTCGAACGCGCTGAAGCAGCTGATGCCGATCATGGATCAGGCTTATTCCTCGCTGCTTGAAGATTTGTCGCAGCGCGGCTTGCTCGATGAAACGCTCGTCGTTTGGATGGCGGAGTTCGGCAGAACGCCAAGGCTGAACGGTTCCGGCGGACGCGATCACTGGGGCCGTGTGTTCTCGGTGGCGCTGGCTGGCGGCGGAATTCGCGGCGGCGTCGTGCACGGCGCGTCGGACAGCATCGCCGCCTATCCGCGCGATGGTCGTGTGCTGCCCGAAGATTTGCTGGCGACCATCTTCCACTGCCTCGGCATCCAACACGACAGCGAGTACAGCGATGCCCAAGGCCGACCGCTTCCGCTGACCCGCGGCGACGTAATCCGCCAGATCGTGTGATTGATTCGCCGCTTGTGGCTTAGCGCTCACATCAGCGCATGCTGCCCGTCACGCTTCCGCCTGATCGTTTCGGTTTCTCAGCGATTGTCGCATGCGCGACACGAGCAACAGCGTACCGCTTGCCCCGCCGATGAACGCCAGGCCCAGGCCTATGCGTGCCCACGGCGTGCGTGTCTGTTCGTCGCGTGTTTCAACGCTTGGATTTTCAGAAGGCGTCGGCCCTTCGTTCGCACTCGGCGGAACATCGCTCTTCGTTTCCATGAGCGGCACGGTCAATTTTTTCTTAAGCCGATGGCCCGCACCGGCATCGAGATGCACGACATACGTGCCCGGTTTCGGCGACGGGAACGTCCATAGTCCCTTCGCATCGGTCATTCCCTCGGCTACGGTCGTCCCATCGTTATCGACGACTTTCACTTTCGCGGTGTTGGCCGGCATGTCCCCCTCGTAGAACGCCTCGATTTCAATGTGATTCTCTCGTGCGGCGAAGGCGATGAAAACCCGATGTGCCAACGCCGGGGCCGCGAAAACAGAAAGAAATGCGAGTGCCAGCAGACTGCTACGGACCATGGGAATATCCTGGCGTATGAGGAATGCTACCATCGTATTACGGCTCGAATAAGGCGTTAGCAAGGGGTTCGCCGTTCCGGGAATTGCATTCCGCTCGCGGCTTAGCGCTCAAAATATCCCAAGCGAGCACTAACCGCCTAATGGAATGGAGGGGGCAAATTGATAAGCTGGGTAAAATATTTCAGGGATTTTTCTTGTATTTTGTCTTTTCTCTTGTAATTTACTTACATCTCACCCGTGCAGATTCCTCCAACCGACCCTTTTTAGTCGCAGGATAAGCCACCATGAGTTCAACCGGCGTAACCGCAAATCCCGGCGTTGTCACCGAATCCGACGCGCAGATGCTCGACACCCTCCGCACAGCACACAAGCAGATGCGTGCGGAGATCGGAAAGATCATCATCGGGCAGGAAAAAGTCCTCGATCAGCTGCTGATGGCGATCTTCTGCCGCAGCCACGCACTGCTCGTCGGTGTGCCCGGCCTGGCGAAGACGCTCATGGTCAGCACGCTGGCACAGGCGCTCGACATGAGCTTCAAGCGTATCCAGTTCACGCCTGATCTGATGCCGACCGACATTACCGGCTCCGAAGTTATTCAAGACGATCCGGTGACCCGCGAACGCAAGTTCAAGTTCCTGCCAGGACCGATCTTCGCGAACATCCTCCTCGCTGACGAAATCAACCGTACCCCGCCGAAAACCCAGGCCGCGTTGCTCGAATCAATGCAGGAACGCAAAGCCTCGATCGGCGGCATCGACTACCCGATGAAGAACCCGTTCTTCGTCCTCGCCACGCAAAACCCGATCGAACAAGAAGGCACGTATCCGCTGCCCGAAGCTCAGCTTGACCGCTTCCTGTTCATGATCAAAGTCGAATACCCGTCCGATGCCGAGGAAGAGCTTATCATGCGGCAAGGAACGTCAGACACGCAAGCCACCGTCTCCAAGGTGCTGCATGGCGATGATATTCTGCGTTTGCAGCAGATCGTTCGCCGCGTGCCGGTGGCGGATCATGTATTCCAGTACGCCAAGCGGATCACGCGCATGACGAGGCCGAACACGCCAGAGGCGGCGGATTTCGTGAAGAAGTGGTTGGTCTGGGGCGCCGGCCCGCGTGCTTCGATGAACCTCATCCTCGCCGCCAAAGCGCATGCGGTGCTCCACGGCAAGTATCACGCCTCGGCAGAAGATGTCGCCGCCGTCGCCGATCCGATCTTGCGTCATCGCTTGATCCTCAACTTCGCCGCCCAGAGCGAAGGCGTCACTGTTGAAGACGTCATCAAACGGCTGCTCAAAGCGGTGCCAATGAACAAGGCGGCATAGTCTTCGGAATTTACCGCTTGCGGCTTAGCGCTCGCGCGGGATGTTCCGAGCGCTAAGCCTCAAGCGGCAGCTACATATGAGACCACGGACTAAGAGCAAATGGCGACAACCACCTACCTAAAACCCGATGTCATTGCTCGCGCTCAGGCGCTGGGTGTGGCGGCGCGCACCATCGTTGAAGGTCTTCGCGTCGGCGACCACAAAAGCCCGTATCGCGGGTTTTCTGTTGAGTTCGTGCAACATCGCGAATATGTGCCGGGCGACGACATTCGCCATATCGATTGGAAAGGCTATGGCCGATCCGAACGCTATACCATCAAGCAATACGAACAGGAAACGAACTTCACGGCTCACTTGATGGTGGACGCGAGTCGATCGATGCTCTATGGGGAAGGCGCGACGAACAAACTCGAATTCGCGAAAGTGTTGACGGCGTGTTTGTCGTTCCTGATTATTAACCAGCGCGACAGCATCGCTCTCAATATCTTCGATGCCGGGTGGCGCGATCGGCTGCCCGCGAGCAGCCAGATGGGGCATGTGCAGACGATTTTGCATACGCTCGAATCGGTCGAGCCGCGCGAAAAGAATTCAATGGGGCCGTTGATTCATGACATCGCCAATCAAGCGCGTCGGCGTGGTTTGTTCTTCCTGATTTCTGACTGCTTCGACGACGTCGATTCGATTTTGGGCGGGTTGCAGCATCTGCGGTTTTCGGGCCATGAAGTCGTCGTGTTTCACGTACTGCATCCCGATGAAATGGAATTCCCGTTTAACGGCATGATCAAGTTTGACGCAATGGAAGAGAAGATGCATCTGCTGACCCGGCCGCAACTCATTCGGCCCAATTATTTGCGAGCGTTGAAGAAATATATCGACGAGTTGCAGCAAGGCTGTGAGCGAAACCGCTGCGATTATGTGCAGGTGAACACGGGAAAGCCGTTGGTCGAGACCTTGACCGAGTATCTGGCGAGACGATTGCGAACGCGCGTGGTGTGATTTTTTTTTGTTTTCCGCTTGCGGCTTAGCGCTCAGGGTGTGCCTTGCGAGCGCTAAGCCGCAAGCGAAAAATGCTGAGGTCCTATGACGTTCCTGACCCCCTTTATGCTTTGGGGCGCGATGGCGGCGGGTATTCCGGTTGCGATTCACCTTTTCTTTCGCAGCCGATATCGCACCGTGCCATGGGCGGCCATGAAATTCCTGCTGACCAGCGTCGAGCAGACCAGCCGGCGCTTGAAGTTTCAGGAACTCATTCTGCTCCTGTTGCGCATGGCCGTTTTGATCCTGCTCGCCTTGGCGTTTGCCCGGCCGATCTCGTCGATGCTCAAGGGCACAGGCCGAGGCGAAGCGGTCGATGCGGTTTTCGTGTTCGATACGTCCTTCAGTATGGGCGCGAGCGACGGCGAGAATAAGACCCGGCTCGATCGCGCGAAGGCGCAGGCATCGCATATCCTCGACGAACTGCCGCCGCACTCGACGATTCAAATACTCACGTGCGCAGGTAAACGCAAAGCACTTCTGGGGCCACGCACGCCCGCCAACCTGGATCAGGCTCGCGATATCTTGACGAAAGATCTCGAACTCGATCATCTCAGCACAAATCTCGCTCTCGGCGTTGAAGAGGCGTACGGTGTATTGCAGCGAGGCCAGGCGTCGAACAAAGAGTTTTACCTCTTCAGCGACATGCAAAAGAACGGCTTCGACGAACAGCCGGCTGAACTGAAGAACGCACTTGCGTCAATCAAGGAAAAGGCCGTCGTGCATTTCGTCCGATGCGGGACGCAGAGCAAGCTCAAGAACGGCGCCGTGGTCAACATCGTGCCCCAAGCCGGCGTGCCTCGACCTGGCGAGCGCGTCGATTTCGCGGTGTTTGTCAAGAACACAGGAACCGAGCCTTTGGAGAAAACTTTCCTTTCGCTGGATGTGATCGAAAAAAAGAAAAAAGGCGACACGGATCCGGCCAGGCTGCCTGGCAAACGGAACGAAAAGGTCGAGGTGCCGAAGATTGCGCCCGGGGCAACCGAAGCGGTGACGATCACCGTAAAGTTGACGGAGCCCGGACTGACGGTGCTGACCGCGCGGCTGACGAACGATCAGATGGAAGGCGACAACCAATTCGACCAAGTGATTCAAGTTCGCGATCAAGTCAATATTTTGGTCGTCGACGGCAAATACAGCGAACGCGAACCGGAGAAGTCGTCGAGCTTTTTCCTGATGCACTCTTTGCTGCCCGTGAAAGAGACCGAACGGGCGACCTACAAGTACAATCCGCGCGTCGTGCCGGCGCGATTGGCGGCCCCGACGCTGCTCGGTAACCAACATGTTTGCATCCTTGTCAATTGTGCGTTGGAATTTAAGGCCGGCGCCGAAAAGCTGCCAGACGATTTTCGCCAGGAACTGGAGAAGTTCGTTCGCAAAGGCAAAGGCCTAATAATTTTTAGCGGCGATAACGTGGTCCCCGATTCGTACAACCGCTTGTTGGGCGATAAGCACCGTCTGTTGCCGCTGAAGTTGAAGGATGTGGTCAAGGCGGAACCGACGAAGCCGTACTTCGTCAATCGCAGCAGTTTCCGTGACGGGCCTTCGGTATTTCGCAATTTCAGCGAAGACAAATATTACGAAATCTTCGATGCGGTAGCCGTGTATCGGCACCTTGAGATGGACGAGAAGACGCCGTTCGCCAAGCCGGAGAAGAAAATCGCGTCACCGAAGGAAGACGGCGGCGAAGCGCCCCAGACTGCGGTCGTGGCCGACGTGGAGACGGAAAACCTCGCCCATGTCATTATGCGGGCCGGGACCGGCGAAGCTGTCGAGCAGCTCGGCGAGAAAAAGAGCGACATCCGCGTAGCGGAACGAGGCGGGGCTCTGGCGGCCACCAAGAAAGTCGGCGAAGGCGAAGTCATCTTCATGGCGACCGCGGCCGGCTTCGAGGGCTTTGAGGAAGACACCACGCGAAAATCCTTGATGCTGCCGAAATGGACCACCATTCACACGTTGCCGACGTTGCTCTATTTCGTGGAGGCGTCGCTTGGCCATATCGCTCACGGTCAATCGCAGGCGTTCAACATCGGTGCGGGTGATACGTTAAGTTGGTTCCCGACTGGAAATACCGATCTAGTGCATGACTTGGTCTATCCGAATAGCAAAGTTACTCGGCTCGGCTTGCCCGAGAAAAAGGCAGGCCGCAAAGTCGTGACGGCCGCCGATCTGCCGCAGGCGGGAGTGTATCGCATGATCGCCACGGCGACGGGTGCGACAGCGAGCGAAACGATTGACGCCGCCACAGCCGAGACGCTCGGCACGCCGATCGCGGTGACGTATGAAGCGAAGGAAATCGACAGACTCTCGCCGTTGACCGATGGCGAGATCAACAGCGCGATCGGCTTCACGCCGATCCACATCGTCGCGGGGCAGGCCGCTGCCGCGAGTACAGGTGAGGATCGATTGAACCGCGAATGGACCGTGTGGGTGCTGTTGGCGGTGCTGCTATTGGCGCTCATTGAAGTCGCCTTCGCCTGGTTCTGCAGCAAGGCATGGTAGGAGTTTAGCCGCTCGCTTTCGGCGAGCGCGGACGGTGTTGGATCGAAACAAGATCGCGCTCGCCGAAAGCGAGCGGCTGAACGAAAAGCAAACTGGGGACCATCCCGACTATGAATCTTTTCACGCGAATCCTGGCGATTGACGTGCCGGAAAACACGACGTTTGTTTGGCCTCCCGATTTCAGCTTTCGCGGGCTGTCGACCGGTTGGGCGCTGTTCGTATTCGCGCTGGTTCTGCTCGGCTCGCTGGCGGTGGGCTTCTTTTATTTGCTCGAAAAAGGCACGCTTGGCATCATTCGGCGGGTGTTTCTGATTGGGCTGCGCATCTCCATTCTTTTCCTCTTGTTGTTCCTGATTCTGCGTCCGGTGATCGTGGCCGAGTTTGAGGGCAAACGCCCACGCGGCGTGGCGTTCGTGCTGGATGCCAGTCAAAGCATGGACCAGCGAGATCGCCGGCTGACGGACAGCGACAAGGCGCGCGTCGCCATTGCCATGGGCAAGCTGCCGCTCGATACCAAGATCGTGGAAAAAATGTCTGGCATTCCTGGCGATCTCCCCAAAGACCCGTCCCGCCGTGACATCGTCAAGGCAATTCTTGAGCACAAAGACCTGGCGTTGACGACAAAGATCGAAAAGAAGCTCGGACCGTTGCGAGCCCATTTGTTCGCCACCGATTATCGCGGCATCGACGATGCGACCCGCGACGCCAAGAAGCCGTGGGTGGAAAAGATCATCGCCGACTACGATTCTAAAGAGATGCGCGAACGGCTGGATATCAGTCGCACCGCCCTGGCTGATACGATCATGAAGTTGATGCAAACCAAAGAAAGCGACCTGCCCGGCGCAATCGTTGTCGTCACCGATGGGCAGGACAACGCCAGCAAGTACACGCTGCAAGAGGCCGCCGCCGAATGCGCCCGCGCAGGTGTTCCGCTCCACATTTATGGTGTCGGCAGCACGGAGGCAGGGCAGTTAAACCTTAAAGAGGTCGGCGTGCCCGATACGCTCTTTACCGAGGATACCGTTTCCGTTCCGCTCCGCTGGCGAGCCCAGGGCGTGAAACAAGGCGATCTCGAAATCACCATGACGCTGGATGGAAAGAAGATCGCGGAGAAAAAGCTCAAATTCCAGGCAGGCGAAGACTTGCGAGACGCTCTCAACTTCGTCGTGCCCAAGGACCTCGACAAGCGCGAGAACCACGAAATCGTCACAATAATCCGTGTCAAAGGCCAAGACCTTGTCGATACGGTGAAGAACACCGTGCGTATCAACGAACAAAAGATCAAGATTCTCTACATCGAGCATTCGCCGCGCTGGGAGTACAAATTCCTCCAACCCGCACTGTTGCGTGATCGCCGGGTCGAGGCCGAGTTCATTCTCGTCAATGCGGCTCCCGAAGTGGCCAAGGGCGGCAAGCCGTTTCTGGCGGAGTTCCCGAAGACCAAGGAGAAGTTTTTTGAATCGATGTACAATCTCGTGATTATCGGCGACGTCGATGCCAATTATTTCACGAAGGATCAGCAGGAGTGGATCCGCGAGTTTGTGCAAAAGCGCGGCGGCTTGATCGTTTTGGCGGGCCGACAGAATATGCCGGCCACCTATGAGAACACGCCATTGGCCGAGGTGCTTCCCGTCGAGTTCGCCAAGCAAAAGTTCGGTTTGGATTCGGAAACCCGCACGCAGGAATATATGCCGACCTTGAGCGAAGCCGGCCTACGCACCGATTGGCTGGCGCTGGGCGACACGCCCGAGGAGAACGCCGAGGTTTGGCAGAAGAAATTGATCGGGTTCCATTGGCAGTTCCCCATCACCAAGCTTCGGCCCGGTGCGACCTCGCTCGTCCTTAACCCGCGTGCCAAGATGGGCGATCAGGCCATGCCCGTGCTCGCCACCCAATACTACGGCAAAGGCCAAGTCCTCTGGCTGGGCACCGACGAAACCTGGCGCTGGCGCTGGAATTATCAAGACAAATACTTCGTCCGCTTCTGGGGCCAACTCGTCTACCAAACCGGTTTGCCCAGCTTGCTCGGCGATGGCGCCAAACGCGCGAACATGGCCATGGACCGGTCGCAAACCGTGCTGGGCACGAATAGCAAAATCTTCGTCCGCTTGCTTGAAAAAGACTTCACCGGACGTAAGGACGATAGGGTCACTGCCGAACTCGAGTATATCGACGCCAAACCTGGCGAGGAGCGCAGACGCAAAATCGAGCTTCGGCGGCTTCCCGGCCCCAACGGCGAGTATGTCGCCTCGCTATTCAACGACCGCGCAGGGCGAATTCAGCTTAAGGTGATGAATCCCGAGGATAACGTATTCTCCTTCCGTGTCGATCTTCCCGCCAAGCATGAGTTGGAAGAATCAGGCCTCGCGGAGAAAACTCTCAGCGATGCGGCCGCGCTCTCCGGCGGCAAGTTTTATCGCGAGGAGGACTTGCGTGAGATGAGCGATAACCTACAACCGAAAGCCACGCGTTTCACCAGACGGCAGGAGATCCTGTTGTGGAACCCACTCGCCATCTTGCTATTCCTCGGCCTGATCACGACGGAGTGGATCGTACGGAAGTTCTCGGATTTGAGTTAGGTATGTACCGTAGACATCACGCTGGCGAAATTGGCATTTTGTCCGAGCCTGAGCGCCAGCGAAGGGCAGCAAACGGCTCTTCGCTGGCGCTCAGGCTCGGATTGTCAATCCTGGCCGCGCAGAGTATAGATTGCCAAGAATGCGTCCGCGCTCGCCAAAGGCGAGCGGCTAAACGAGATCGATAATATGGTTCCATCATCTATCAGAAGCAATTTGGCCGGCCTACGGCGACGCGAACGGCTTTTGTCGCTCACTTGGGGCGTCGCCTGCTGGTTGACAATTGTCATCGGCGTTTTGTTCGTCTGCTGCTTCATCGATTGGCTCGTCGATCGCAATCAGGATACGCCGTTTTCGGTGCGGTTTGCGCTCTTCCTATTTCATGCAAGCTGTAGCTTGGCCGCTGCGGCGTGGTTCATCGTGCTGCCACAAATGCGCCGCATGTCCGACGACGCACTCGCGCTCATGGTCGAGGACAAAATGCGGAAGCTGGACCATCGGCTCATCAGTGCGGTGCAACTCAATAAACCCGACGCGAAACTCGGCGGCATGTCGCGCGAACTGGTCGGCGTCGTCACCAGGGAAGCGGAAACGCAAGCTAGCAGAATGTCGTTCGCATCGGTCGCCGACCACGATCGGCTCAAACGAAGCGCCTTCGTGCTCGGCCCCGCACTCTTCGTCGCACTGATCCCGACATTGCTTTGGCCCTCGCTCATATTCACGCTCCTGGCCCGGCAGGCACTTGTGCCCATCGATGTCCCGCATTCGGTGACACTGGAAAATCAGTCGAAATCCCATTGGGCCTTGGGCGATGACGTCGAAATTCGATTTCTTGTGAACGGTAATTTTACAGTCGACATGATCGGTACGCTCACAATCGGGGTCCATCGCTACGAACTTCGCCATGTAGAGAATTTCCAAGAGGGCGCGATTTTTGGCGCCAAGATTTCCGCCGGCGACATCAACGCCGACACGATTCAGTTCTCCGCTCGCTTGCGTGACGGCCGCACCAAACAGCCAAGCACGATGACCCTGGTCGCCAGGCCGAGTCTCGCGCCGGGCCATCCGAAGGCCTGGCTGATCTATCCCGAATTCTGCACGCCGCCGAACCAGTCGCGGTTCGAGAAGCAACAAAGTCGCGGCGATGTCGTCGGCATCCTCGGTTCCTCGGTGCGCGTCGAAGCCATGGCCATTAGATCCGTGAAGTCGGCGTGGATCGAATTGCTCGGCCCCGACCAGATTGATCTGAAACGCGTCGACACGGAGGTGCAGTTTACCGAAGTCGTAAAAGCCAAACGCCCGATGACCGTGAAAAGTGCGGAGGACGGTTCACACCTGTCCGAAACGTTTGAACTGATGGAAGGCCTGTCCGGCTATCGACTCATTCTCGAAGACCAACACGGATTCACGAACAACCCTGCCCCGCGCCGCAGCTTGCGCGTCGTGCCCGAAGACCCGCCGCAGGTGAATCTGCTCCGCGTGACCTTCGGTTCCGACGCCGACTTCGATGTCGAGGGTTTGCCAGTCGTCATCGGCGGACGCATCCGTATCCCGTACAGCGCATCCGCCAGCTATGGTTTGGGTAGTGCGGAGGTTCTTTATCGGGTGCTGCCGAAGCATGACAGCGACAAGGAGCCGGTCGCGGAGGAACCGTGGATCGTTTTGAAAATGACCAATTACCCGGGCGACGAAAATGATGGCTTCTTCGATCCGAAAACTGGCGTGTTCCAAAATACCAAGTTTGACCAACAAATCGGATTCCATGCTGTACCTCAGCAATCGCTCGGCGATCTCGGCCGAACCATGGGCGGCGGGCGCTTTTTCCTTGAGACGAAGGGGTTGCTGGACCGCAAGACCGGACAAGCCCTGAAGCTGAAGTCAGGCGATCAGATCGAATACTGCGTCAAGGCCTACGCTATGCCACGCAAAGGCGTGGTGCCGTTCGGACTATCAGAAACACGTGTCAGCATTATGATGGACGCCAACGAGTTCCTGGCGTGGATTCAGCAAGTAGGGCGCGAGGACGAACGTGTCCGTCAGCTGGAATTCGATCAACGCCGAGTGTTTGAAAGAAAACAGTAACGCCGATTTTTCGCTTGCGGCCTAGCGCTTGCCAGATCCCAGGCGATCGCAGAAAAAAGCCGAACTGATTCCGCGATACTTGTTGCCGCTATTCGGGTTACATGGAGTTGACGCAATTTCGCCCGTTTCTGCTGCGGCCGAAACGGGAATTCAGGAAGTATAGGCAATCTGCGGCGACATTGTGTTTTTGTCCGCTATGATTATTTTCAGAAATCACGAGAAAAGTGAAGTTTTCTCTGGCGTCGGTCTTTCGGAACCGTTAACATTCACTTGTTGAAAAGTCTATACAAAAAGAAGAGCATCGAGCCAGGTTGGCTCACTCAGCTTTTTTGGGGGGGATCCGCATGAAGTCCATCCACCGTCTGGGCCTAGTGTTGGCAGCGTTCGTTACGCTCACCTACTCGGCATTCGTCGCCGCCAATAACGAAGACCAAGTCCGCGATCAGCAGGAAAAGCAACGGCAAGTTCAGGCCGACACCGAGCAGATCGTTCGCCGTATCAACACGATGCTACGCGTCATGCAGTTCTATAACGTTGAATCCCCCGAACAAAAAATCATGGAAGAGCTGCGTACCACGCTCTCGAAGCTGAGCAAGCAAGAGATGAACGAAATCATCCGTCAGCTGGAGACGGCCGCGAACCCAGCTGGCGCGAAAGACGAAAAAGATCGGGAAAAGCTATCGGAGGCGGCCCTTGAGAAGGCCCACGAGAGCCATCGCAAAGTGCTCGATTCGCTGCACGAAATGGTCGGCCGATTCGACGCGGTCAAATCGCTCGATCAGGCCGCCGACCGTTTTGAAAAACTCGCCAAGACACAGCTGGAACTTCACCTGCTGACGGGCCAATCGATACGCGATCTTGACGAATCAAGCAAGCCGGACACATCCGTAACTGTTCGCTTGCTCATTGCAAAACGCAATCGCGTTCAAGGCGCCGAGATGAAGCGCCAAAGCGACAATCAGCACGACATCGATCGCGACGTGACGATCCTCGTGAAGCAGGTTCAGCAGCTCGGAACGAAACTCATTGGCGAGCAGAAAGAACGCATCGCCACGATGGATAGGTTCATCGCCGAGGTCCGCCTGCACGACACCATCTTGGGTGCCGGCAAAGAACTGCGTGCTCTTGGCTACCCGACGACCCGACTTGAGAAATTCAAGGTCGCGAATGCCATGCAATGGTTGGCCGCCAACCAGTTGCAAGAAGTCGCTCGTATCCTGCGTGTTTCGGGGGACCGTATTGCCGCCCTGAAGGAAGCTCGCGAGAAGATCGAACAAGCGATTATCAAACAAGAGGACATCAAGCAAGAAGTCAAGGAACAACTTGAGAAAAAGGCCGAGGAAAAGAACCCAGCCGAACTCAAGCAAGACCCGAAGACGGCCAAGGGCGACTTGACATTCCCCGACCTCACGCAACTTCCGAAGGTTAACCCGGCCGCTGTCACTGCGGCGGAGAAGAAAGTGGCCCAGGAGAAAGCCATTCAGGATGCCATGAACGCCGAAAAGAACGCCAAGTCGGCTGAGAAACAGGCGAAACTCGCATTCGATACCAAAGATACCGCGAATAATATCAAACCGCTTGCTCAGGATGTCGCCAAGACGCTCGAAAACGCCGAGAAGGCTATGGCGGCGGCCAAGGAGAATCTCCTCAAGAACGAACCGAAAAAAGCTGCCGAGCCGCAAGCCAAGGCGTCCAACGAATTGAAGGCAGCCCTGAAGGAAATCGACAAGCTGATCGCAGCGGAAGAAAAGGCCAAGATCGATCCGCTTGCCGCCGTTCAGAAGGCACTTGAGAAAATCGACAACATCATCAAAGAACAGACGAAGACGCAGCAAGACACCAAGGCGACCGTGGGTGAGAAGCAGAACCTAAAGGTTCCTGAAATCGCCGCGACTCAGAAGGAATTGGCGAAGAAGACCGAGGATGTGAAAAACATCCCCATTCCGAACCAGGCCAAAGTCGATCAGGCGATTGACAAAGCCACCAAGGCGATGGACGCGGCAGCGAAGAATTTGGACGACAAGAAATCGCCCGAAGCCGTAGCCAAGCAGGACATGGCACTTGAAGCATTGAAGGAAGCACGCAACGAGTTGGCGGAGAAGGCAGCGGAGATCGAGAAACGTCGGGAGGACATCGCCAAGCTCGAACAGGCGGCGAAGAATCTCGCCGAACTCGCCAAGGCCGAAAAGAACGTCGCTCAGCAAGCCGAGAAGAACGCCGGACAACAGAAGACCGACGCTGGCGACAACAAGAAGCTGGCCAAAGAACAGGGAGCATTGACGCCGAAAGCCAACGACATCGCCAAGGAAGTCGCCCAGGCCGCCCCGAAAGCTGCCGAGAAAATCGCGGAAAGCACCAAGAACATGCAGGCCGCCGAAAAGGGCCTAGAGAAGAACGCGCCAAAGGAAGGTGCTCAGCAAGCCAAGGAAGCCGGTGTGAAGCTTGATGAAGCCCAGAAACAATTGCAAAACGCCTTGGCCGACCTCAAGGGCAAAGAAGCCGCCGAGCAGATCGCCATGCAGAAGAATCCTGATCCGATGGCTGTCGCTCAGCAGTTGCAAAAAGCGATTGAGCAGGCCAAGCAAGCAGCCGAGGCCGCCAAGAAAGCAGATACGGCCAAGGGCGAGCCGATGAAGGGTGAACCCATGAAGGGCGACCCGATGGCGCAACAGGCCAAGGGCGACCTTGCCAAGCAACAAGCGGAAATCGCCAAACAGGCAGCGGAGGCAAAGCTACCCGAAGCCGCCCAAGCCGCCAAGAACGCCGCCGAAGCGATCAAACAAGGCGACATACCGAAGGCGCTCGAGAACCAGGCTATCGCTCTGAAACAGTTGCAAGAAGCGGCCAAGAACAATCCGATGCCCGCTGGCGACCCGATGAAGGGCGAACCCATGGCCAAGGGCGAACCGATGGCGAAGCAGGGCGAAGCTAAACCCGGCGAAGCCAAGCCCGGCGAACAACCCGCCCAGGCCAAAGAAAACATGGCCCAAGCCGGTGAAGCCAAACCGGCGGAGCCGATGGCCAAGGGCGAACCGATGCCCGGTCAGCCAATGAAGGGCGAACCGATGGCAGGCCAAGCCAAACCGGCTGAGCCGAAAGCCGGCGAGCAACCGATGGCGCAGGCGAAAGCGGCTGGCGAACCGAAAGAGGGCATGGCCCAGGCGAAACCCGCCGGCGAACCGAAAGCCGGTCAACCGATGAAGGGCGAACCGATGGCGGGCCAGCCCAAACCAGGCCCAGCGCAAGCCGCCCAGGCCAAGCAAGACATGCCGCCGATGCCCGGCCAAGCTCAAGCCAAAGCCGCCGGCGAACCGATGCCGATGGTAGCGCAGAACCCGATGCCCGGCCAGCCGATGGCAGGTGAAAAGCCGATGGCCCAAGCCAAAGGCGAAGCACCGATGGCTGGCGAAAAGGGCCAAGCTCAGGCCAAAGCTGGCGAAAAAGGCCAGGGCAAGGGTGAAGGCAAAGGCGAAGGAAAGGGCGAGGGTAAAGGCGAAGGCAAAGGCCAGGGCAAGGGGGAAGGTAAAGGTAAGGGCGAAGGCATGGGTATGGGTCAGGGTGAACCGGGACCGATGCAGCTCGCTCAGCAACAGCAGGAATTGATCGACGCCACCAAAGCCCTCCAGGAATCGCAGCAAGCCACCCAGGCCGCTCAGGCAGCACTGGCTCAGGCCCAGGCACAAGCCCCGATGGCCATCCAACCTCAATTGCAGCAGGCCCAACAGCAGTTGCAACAGGCCCAACAGCAACTTCAACAAGGTCAGCCCGGACAAGCCGGTGAAGCTCAACAGCAAGCTGCCGACAAACTCGGCCAAGCTTTGGAGGCCCTAAACCAGGCCCTCGCTCAGCAAGCCCAACCAGGCGCGCCAATGCAAACCGCCAAAGCGGAAGGCAAGGGCGAGGGTAAAGGCGAAGGCAAGGGCGAAGGTAAAGGTGAAGGCAAGGGTGAGGGTAAAGGCGAAGGCAAGGGCGAAGGCAAGGGCGAAGGCAAGGGCGAAGGCAAGGGCGAAAAAATGGCCAAGGGCACCGAAAAGAACGAGGGCAAGGGCGAAGGCAATCGCATCGCCGACGGCAACGTCAGCAACAAAGCGTCGAAGCTCAACGATGTCAATGGCGATGCCAATTTCCTGCACCTGCCCCCGCGCCAACGTGAATTGATCCGCCAAGCGATCAGCGGCAACCTCCCACCGGAGTACGCCAACCTGATTCAGCAATACTACATCAACATCGCACGCGGTCGGCCTGCCGGCAGCCCCGGCTCCGCACCGACTCCGCCCACCCCGCAACGCTAGTTTCTTCTACAGACACCCGCAGTTCCAAAGACTGCGGGTGTCTTTTTCTTTCCTCCATTTTTGATTCACAACAATGCGCCAAATATTCCTGGTTTGCTCGACGCTGTTTCTGTTCGCCAGCCCATCGCTCCATGCGCAAGAGAAACGCGTCGAGATGGATGAGGCCACCAAAAAGGCGACGGCCCGCGCCCTGGATTGGCTGAAGGACAAGCAGAACGCCGACGGTTCGTTTTCGGACGGTGCGTATGCTCACAACACCGCGATCACGGCCTACGTGATGCTCGCCTTCATGTCGCAGGGCCATCTGCCGAATCAGGGGCAATATGGCCCCGAAGTCGCCAAGGCGGGGCGTTTCCTCGTGGCGTCGCAGCGTGAAATCGACGGCTATCTCGTCGGTGCCCGCGGCGGCAATATGTACTGCCATGCGATGGCGACACTCGCCCTTGCCGAGCTTTACGGCCAAACCGGCGACGACACCCTCAAACCTGTCGTCAAGAAGGCAGCCGACCTCATCGTCCGCAGTCAAGCAGCGAACGGCGGCTGGCGCTATGAGCCACAACCGACCGGTGCCGACATCTCTGTCACAATCATGCAAGTGATGGCCCTGCGAGCCTCGAAAAACGCCGGCCTGCACGTGCCCGATACGACGATCAAAAAAGCGATCGCTTACATCAAAACATGCTATAACCCAAATTCAGGTGGATTCACTTACACACCCGGCGGCGGCTCGCCAGGATTCGCACGCACCGCAGCCGGCCTTTGCGTCCTCTTCCTCACGGGCGAATACGAAGCCAAAGAAATCTCTAAAGGCGTCGATTACCTCAAAAGGCAATTCGACAGCCCGACTCACTTTTACTATGGCCACTACTACGCCGCCCATGCGATGCATCAGGTCGGTGGTAAAGATTGGGAAGACTGGTACGGCCGACTGGTGCGCTACTTCGTCACCTCGAACAGCCAAAACGCCGACGGCAGCTGGTCGACAACCAGCCGCCGCGAAGTCGGCCCGGTGTACCAAACGAGCATCGCGGTGATCTGTCTTTCGGTCCCCGCGCACTACTTGCCGATCTTCCAGCGTTGACAATCCTTCGCTCTGCGAATTGCATCCGATTCCACTTCGAATAGAATAACGGCGGGAGGATTGAAACATGAAAACGTTCACCGCCGTAGCTCTTGCCGTTCTTCTGGTATTTCTCGTAGCCCCAATCGCATCCGCGTGTCCGATGTGCGCCGACGCGATCGCCAACGCCAACTCCTCCGCCAACGAGGACGACATGGACCATTTCCCCGCCGCCATGAACCAGAGCATCTACCTGATGCTGTCGGTTGCCTACACGACCTTTGGCGTCGTCGGCTTCATGATCTACCGCGGCGCAAAGCGCAACGCCGAGTTCCTTGTCGCCAATTCGCAAGCTTCCTGATCGGGCTTGACGCGGCTTTGGCGATATCCCACAGTGCTGCCTTCACTTACGGGAGGCCCTCATACGCTATGCAACGCTTATTCTCGTCACGCTCTGCCTGACATTCTCGCCCGCCCGGAGTTGGAGCACTCCACCACCGGTATTTAATCCGCCGCCGATGCCGGGCAACGACAAAAAGCCCGCCAATCGGGTTCTGCGCGTCGATGCCAATGTTCCCATCATCCTCAGCTATGCCGTGCCTGGAGATGTGCCGAACGATCGAGCACGCCTGTTCATCCCCAAGCGGATCGCGGATGCCCAGGCGTTGAACGGTGACATCCGTCCTGAACGCGCGATGTCGGCGGAACGAACCTGGATCAGCGGCCTGGCCCTGTCAGCAGCGTTTGTCACGGGCGGTTTTTGGTTTGTCCGCAGGCCGAAAAGCAGCGGGGCGAAG
>CAMAUE010000064.1 GCA_945861245.1 Singulisphaera sp. GP187 | reverse complement strand
TTACCGCATCTCAACCGGCCCCTTGGAAGGCACCAACAACAAAATCCGCAAAATGAACGGCCAAGCGTATGGCTACCGCGATCTTGCTTTCTTCAAACTCAAGATATTGGCACTACATACGACAAAATACGCATTAATCGGATGAACCTAATGTTGGAGTGGAGATGGGCGAGAAGTGTCGTATTTCGCTCCTAATTTGCCTCTTATCCGTGTTTCATCTGTGTTTCATCCGTGGCAATTTTTTCTGGAACTACTGGCGTTGCTCTTTCATCGCCTTGCGTGCTTCCGCCACGATCTCGTTGGCTGCGGGGTCATGTTGGTAGAGCGTCACGATGCCGTTCCAGATTCGGCGTGCGTCGTCGAGTTTGCCGTCGTGCTTTAGGTTAGCCGCTCGCTTCATAGCTACGCGCGCGTCCTTGAGCCGCTCGCCGATATGGTCCGCATTCTCCAGGTCGCATAGTGCCGTCTTCGCTCGGCGCACCCATTCGGCATCGGGTCGGCTGTCCTGAAACACGTCGATGACGCCGACCCAAAGGCGTTTGGCCTCGGCGGTTTTTCCTTGCTGTTTCAGGGATTCGCCTGCCTGGAAAAAGCGCTGTGCTTCGCTGGTGCGATTGGCTTTGGCGGCTTCCCATCGTTCGCGAAAATCAACCAGTTGCTCCTTGTAAGGATGCTCAGGAAAGCGCTTGTCGAGCGGATCAAAATAATCACGCCAGGCAACGTGCATGTCATACAAACTGCCGCGATCCATGCGTTCGACGCCCTGCGTGAAGAGTTGATCCTGACCCAACGGCCAAAAGGCCCAGGCGACGGTGCCGATGCACAAAAGCATTACCAGGAACAGCCCAATCGCATGGCCGGAGAGATGCTCAACGATTCGGCGAGGCAACGAATGGCCGCCCTGACCGCGAGCGTTTCGTTCGGCGAACGTGCCAGGACCTGGCAACGCCACCGAGCTCAGCTTATCGACACGATTCTCGGCAATGGTGGAAATGTCCTTGTTGTCGGCGCTCGTCTTGGTGGCGTGGCGTTCGAGTTTCTTCGCGAGCGTCTCGATTTGCCGTTGCAGCACACTCGCATCACGCGGGCGTTTTTCGGGATCCTTTTCAAGAAGCTGACAAATGAGTTCATCGAGTTCCCGAGGCAATTCGGCTATGTAGCGTCGCGGCGAGTCAAACTGGGCATAGCGGTGCTTGTGCAGAAGTTCCACATAGGTCATGCCACTAAAAGGCGGCTTGGCGATAAGCAAAGCGTAGAGCACGCACCCGAGGCAGTAAAGGTCGCTGCGTTTGCCGACGACTTTGCCCGCCGCCTGCTCGGGGGAAAGAAACTCGGCCGTGCCGACGATGCCGCCGGTCGCCGTGAGGCGCGTGCCCGCGAATACCTTGGCGATGCCGAAATCCATGAGTTTGACGATGCCGTCGTTCGACAGGATCAAGTTGGAGGGTTTGATATCGCGATGAATGATGCCGTGATCGTGAATGTGCTTCAAGGCGGGAACGACTTGTAGGGCCACGCCGAGTACGTCGCGCCAATCCATCCGTCCGTGAGTCGCGACGATTTGCTCGAGGCTGCGACCGTCGACATACTCCATAGCGTAGAAATAATGACCGTTTTCGTGGCCTGATTCGTAGAAACGGACGATATTGCAGTGGTCGAGTTGGCTGAGCGTTTCTATTTCGCGCTGAAAGCGGTGTAGAAACCCGACCTCCTGCGCCAATTCGGGGCCAAGAACTTTGATCGCACACTGGCGACCTGTCAATTCTTCCTGCGCGAGAAACACCCGCCCCATGCCGCCGTGGCCGAGTTCCTTGAAGATCACCCACTTACCCAGCCGCTCGCCGATCATGCATTTGGTTCCAACGTGAAGCAATATTGAATAATATACAGATGCTGCAATGCATCGTGCCAGAGCCGCTTACGAAGTAAGCGGACGAAATACTTCGCGACCGCACGATCTGACCGCTTATTGCGTGTGCGGCTCTGACACGATTGCATGGGAACCAACGACATGAATGATGCTTTGCTTCTGATAGCTCATGGCAGCCGAAACGCGGAAGCGAACGACGATCTGCATTTCATCGCGGCTGAGATTGAACGTGGCAAGGTCTATTCTATCGCCGAGCCGGCGTTTCTCGAATTGGCGGAGCCGACCATTGACGTTGCGGCGAGGCGATGCGTGGAGCGAGGTGCGGGTACGATCGTGCTGATTCCGTACTTCTTGTCAGCGGGCGTCCACGTCCGACGCGACCTGCAGGCATGGCGTGAAAAGCTGGCGCGAGAGTTTTTGGATGTTAGGGTTCTTCTCGCCGAACCGATTGGCCGACATCCGTTGATGGAGGCAATCGTGCTTGAAAGGGCAGGGGAGGCGTTGACGTCAAAATTGCTTGGCAAGTAGGTAGATTTCCTCAGCGTCGAGAATCTTGTCGTTGCTTGTGAAGAGCGACGCGACGGCAGCGCGGTGGACCTTCATCTTCGTGCCGCCGACGCCGATCGCGCCATAGCAAATGACGCCGGCCTGATCGATGGCCTTGTCGCCGACGCCGACGCCTTCGATTCCCAACGGCGGGACGGCATTCAAATCGATGGCGACTTTCAGATTCGGACAGGCGTCACGCAGCGATTTCGACAGCAGTACAATCCCCGCGGCACCGGCAGCAACGACGAGCGTGCGGTCCGCCAATCCCTCGCGTAATTCCGCTTCGCTTGAGGTGCCGATCGGCTCGAGCCTGGCGTTTGGCAGGCGTTTGATTATCTCGGCGCAGACCGCCGCGGCCTTGGCCTTTTGCCTCGACCCGACGCGAACCTCAGCGCCTTCGCCAGCCAGCAATCTAGCGACACGCTGACCGACCGGACCGGTTCCACCTAGTACAATCGCCTTAGCACCTTTCAACTCAAGATGTCGGCTGGCGGCACGCACGGCGGCGGCGGCGGTCGTGTTCGCGCCGTTCGCATCCAGCATGATCGACACACGCAGCCCGAACTTCGGCAGCATGTGTTTAACCGCTTCCGCCATCAACGTTTCGCCCGCCGTGACATCGCTGCCACCGACGAAGATCGCTGTGTTCTTGAGTTCCTTGGCATCGCGCGTAAAAATAGCGCCATGAACGAGCCCCTGCACATGCTCAGGCTTCACAGAGCCATAGGCAAACAGTTCATCCGCGCCGGCATCGATAGCTACGACGCGGTCGAACACGCTGGCGTGCAGGTCGCTGTCAAGTTGGATGAGTATCTTGCGTTTGTCCACGGGAAATGATCCGAGGCGATTTCGTTTAGCCGCTCGCCTTTGGCGAGCGCTAGCGTCGCGCTCGCCAAAGGCGAGCGGCTAAACGGGTATGAACCTATTTCGGCGAAAACGGGTGCTTCACCGTATCCTTCTTCGCGGTGATTTCCGAAAGCGTCGGCTCGCCCGTCATGGCGCTCTTGATCGCCATCTTCGTGGCTTCGTAGTTGTACTGGTAAATCTTTGTATCATCGGCGGCCGCGGGATGAATGAACACGCCGCAGATGATGACGAAATTATCAGCCAAGTGCTGCGGAATGATATTCGCCGCGGTGCTGTCGGCAACGGCGCGGGCGACAGCGGCCTGCGCGGGGCCGAACATCTGCACGGCTTGTCTCATGCCCTTGATCGTCACCTTGGTGACCATGACCGTCGCTGGTTTGCAAAGGAGGTTCGGGGTGAGGACGGCGAGCAGATTGTTATGCCCGGCCGACTGATTGGCGAGGGCGTTCGCGAAGGCGATGCCGACGGGACCATCCTTCGAGCCAATGAGAAGATCAATGTGCGCGATTTCATTGCCATCGCCAACCAGGGCTTCACCGATGTACATCGACATGCAAAAACTCCTTGAAATTCGTGAAATACAAAACGCGAGTGTAGGGATGGGATAGGATTTGAGCGCCGAAGTTCAACGGGGGTTTGCGGTTTTTCTCCCCCATATAGCCCGCCAATTGTGGCGGGTCCACATCAGACCAGCCATAATTGGCGGGCTATATGTTATTGTTTCCCCTTCTTCCCGCCGCCCCAGAGTGGGGCGACGTTGTCGCGGTCCCATCGGGTCCACGATTCCTGTATGTCACGCAGTACGTCCGGGTGTTGGGCGGCGAGGTTCTTGCTCTCGCCGATATCGTCCTTCAGGTTGTAGAGGTGTGTGCCGGTCTTGTCGTAACGGACCATTTTCCAGCCGCCTTTGCGTGCTGCCAATTGGTCGCCGAATCGCCAATAGAGTAGGTCATGCGGAGCTGCTTTGTTCGCGCCTTCGACGAACGGCAGCAGGTTCACGCCATCTAGCTTCCACTCCGCTTTTGCTTCCGCGCCGGCAGCGGCGATGGCGGTTGGCAGAATGTCGAGCTGGATGACCGGGTGATCGTACGTCTTCCCCGCAGGCACGCGGCCTTTCCACGCCATTACGAACGGCACTCGAACGCCGCCTTCCAGCAGCTGACGCTTGGAGCCACGCAGAGGGAAGTTGATCGAGCCGTTGATCGTCGTGCCGATCATCGTTGGGCCACCGTTGTCGCTGAAGAAGAAGATCAGCGTGTCTTCCTCCAGGCCCTTCTCACGCAATTTCGCGATCACTTGGCCAATCGCATCATCCATCGCGCTAAGCATGGCGGCGTAGGTCTTGCGTTCTTTGCCTTGAATATTCGGGAAGCGGTTGAGATACTTATCGGTCGCCTGCATCGGCGTGTGGACGGCGTTGAATGCCATGTAAAGGAAGAACGGTTTGGCGGCGTTTTTGTCGATGAAAGCGAGGCTCTCCCGCGCGATAGCGTCGGTCAGGTATTCTTTTTCGTCAACCGCCTTGGTGCCGCGAAAGATGTCCTTCCCTTTGCCAGGAAGATACGAATGCTGACCGCCGAGGAAGCCGAAATAATCCTGAAACCCGCGTTCGGTGGGCAGCATCTTGGCGTCGGAGCCGAGGTGCCATTTGCCAATCAGCGCTGTGGCGTAGCCAAGCGAGGCCATACGCTGTGCCATCGTGACCTGGTTGGTCGGCAGGCCTTGCTTGCCGCCGGCGGGGTTGAACTCATGGCCGAAACGGTGTTGATAGCGACCGGTCAACAGCCCCGCGCGGGTCGGACTGCAATACGGACCGGAGACGTAGCCGCTGGTGAAGCGAGTACCGCTCTTGGCGAGTGCGTCGATGTTGGGAGTTGGAATGTCCTTGCAACCGTGGAAGCCGACATCGGCGTAGCCGAGATCGTCGGCGAGCAGAATGACGATATTCGGCGGGCGTTTTTGCTTTTCTTGGGCCGAGACCGCGGCGGTGATGACGATCAGGGACAACAGTGCGATGAACATGCGATAGTACATAGTGGATGCCTTCGTTTTGCCGCTTGCGGCTTGCGGCTTGCGGCTTAGCGCTCTAAATTTCCCACGCAATCGCTTGCCGCCAGCCTATAGATCTATCACCCCGCCAGCGATTTCTTTTGTTTCGGCCCGCGCATCTCGGCTCGTGTCACGCCCAAGGCGTCGAGCAGATAGTTGTAGACATCGCGGAAGAATATCTCTTCGTTGAAGAGTTCCAAACTGCGAATGCCTGCGATACGTCGCTTGCTTTCGCCAAGTAGATCGTGAACGGCCGGCATCTGGAACTGATTCAACACGGCGCGAAGGGCAATCAGGCAGGCGTCGCGATCGACGGCAAGGTACAGGTCGAAGAATTCCTTGAACAAACTGTAGTGAGCGCGTTCGTCAACGGTGATGAGACCGAGGATCGTTTCAAGCGCCGGGTCGCCTCCCATCGCCTTCGCGCGTTGGCGCAGGTTGCGGTAGTTGATGAAGGTCGCATGCTCCTGCACCATGGCATAGGCGAGCATGCCGAGGTGGTTGGCGACGGGCATATTCCATTCGCGTTCAAAGACCTGCTTCTCCAGATCGACCATGTATTCTTCGGTGCGGTGCTTGCCGCGGAGCAGCCAATCGCTCAGGACCAGCGAATGCTTCGATTCCTCGTACCCCCAGTTGCAGTAGAACCAGGTTCGGCCTTTACTTTGCCGCACGACCGGCAGCACCTTGCCGACGTAATCGGGCAAATACAACTCGACGCAGCAGAACGTCTCCACAACATCGGTGATGGCGGGATCAAGGTTCGGATTGCATTGGTCCCACGGCACATCGTCACGAATGTTCCAGCGGCGTTTCTTTTCGGCGAGATCGAAGAACTCGCGATAGATTTTCCAGAGTTTCAGTTCAACGTCGTCGTAGAACTTGGGCATTTCAACTACGTCCATGTGCGTTTCCTTTGCCGATAAACGGGTGCGGGCTCAATATTGTTACCGCAATGTTAATTTTTTACCCGATTCCATCTTGCGTGACCAGACGAATTGAAAGGGAATCGAGCACTTCAATACAGCGAATTAGTCTATTTTTCAACCGTTCCGGGACGCGGCAGTTGATAGAACACCACGCACAAATAAACGGCCAATACTGCGGCGAAAAAACACCATACCGACACAAACGCATAGTGATAGATCGCCGCCGCCAGGACCGCTGATACGCCGAGCACGAGGCCCGGTATGCGAGCCCACCTTTCGGACGACAGCATCGGCGGAAGAGCAACCGAAAAAAGGTAGAGAACCCGCAACGGTGTTTTGTCGATATAGTGGTAAATCTTCAGGTCATCGTAAACGTAACGAATCGAATGGTGGTCAATTTTCGTTTCCAATAGTGCGGGATCGAGCACGAGCGGCCAATATAAAATCCAGAACCAACTGGTCGCCAGCACGCTAACACCGGCGAATATCCAGCGCTGCCTCGGGATCGGCTCCATCATTGTCGTCAGTACCGGAAACCAGAACGGCCAAAACGCCAGCGCGAAGAATAGAAAAAAAAGCGACGCCAGGCGTATCTGAAACTGGTTGTCTGCGGCAAGCCCAAGCCAAACGCAACCTTCGCCGATTTGCTGCACGCCAAATATTAACGGCACGATGGCGAGGCCAAGGTACGCACGCTTTCTCATCCAGGCCGACCAAATGCAGTAGATACCCGCAGGCACGAGCGCTGCACCCACCGTGAAGCTGGCTTGTGCGGAAAAGCACACGTTTGTCGTCTCCTCAAATCAGGCGAACTGCGTAAGGAATCCGCCAACAACAACATCCCAGTTCTTGTTTTCCGCTTGCGGCTTAGCGCTCGATTTATCCCAGGCGAGCGCTAAGCCGCAAGCGGCAAACAGGGAAACTATGCCCCAACCAGATACCCGAATTCCTTGCGAAACTCCTCGGGCGTTTTGTTGATAAATTCGGCAAGTCGCCTGAGTTCTTTGGCGTCGTCGAAATCGCTTTTCTCCAGGCGGATCATGTACTCCAAGGCGACCTGGAAACCTTCTCCTTTGATGTTCACGAGGCGTGTCTGCATGCGTTTGGTGATCGGATCGAGCATGTCCTTGAACTTCATCGGTTTCATGCCGCCGTCGATGAAGCCGATGATGGCGCCAAATTCCATGGCTTGGGGCGTGTGCAGAAATTTGACCGCGCTATAGCCAAGATCACGCGTGTATTCTATGTCGAACGGGATCGGGTCGGCACAGCGCAACTCATAGCCGAGGTCTTTGCTGACGAGCGTCGTGCTGATGCCAACCGGTTCGATGGCATAGCCGAGCATTTCGTGTAGCCGGGCTGCTTTGGCGGATTTAGGCTTCACAAGGCGTTCGTTAAGCAAGTCGCGAAGTAAATTGCCGACGCCGATCTCGCCCAGGCGGAGGTGGCCGAAGTCGTCGGTCTCGTAGGTCCCGTACTTGCCCCCGGTGTTATCGAGGATGATTTTGAGTTCGTCCTTGATCGATTCGATAAGTCCCTCGGCCAGGACGATGACGCCATAGGGGCGATTGTGGGCATGGCGTTTAATCATTGCACCGACAAGGATGTCGGTCAGTTGCTTGATCTTGATCGACTTCGGTTTTTTGGTTTCAGGGTCGAGGCCGAACTCTTCGGGGATGATAGTCAGGGTCGCTGCCGCCGCCTTGCCTACGCCCAGCGCGAGATGCCCGGCGGCGCGGCCCATGCTGACGACGAGGTACCAGCGCGACGTGGTACGGGCGTCCTCGGCGAGGTTGCGGGCGACGGCGACGCCATAATGCCGGGCTGTCTCGAAACCAAACGTGGGCGTCGAGCCAGGTAGGGGAAGATCGTTATCGATCGTTTTCGGGACATGGGCCATGCGGATGTAGCCGCCGATTTCCTTGTACTCCTTGTAAACCTGGCTCGCTGTGTAGGCGGTATCGTCGCCGCCGATGCTGACGATGGCGTCGAATTGCATCTTCTTGCACACGGCGATGACGCGATCCATGTCTTCTTTTTTTTTCGACGGATTGGTGCGCGACGTGCGCAGGATCGACCCGCCGCGATAGTGGATTTGTTTGACGTCTTCCTTGTACAGGCGAACGATGTGTGTTGGGTTGATGTCGGAATTATTGCGGACGAGCCACTGAAGGTCGTCGTTCCCGCCGCGTTTGGCGATGCCCTCGTTGATGGTTGTCATCGAATGGCCGTTGGCGAGCCATTTGTAGCCGTCTTCGATGCCGAATACTTCGATGCCGCGATTGCAGGCTTCGATGGTGACGGCACTGATAACCCCGTTGATGCCCGGCGCGGGGCCGCCGCCGACTACCAGGGCCAGACGTTTGATGGTGGGGTCGATACTCATGGGAATCTTCTCCAGAATGAAAAAACACCGGCGGCGTGATCGCGTATTCCAACGCCAGGGCACGCCGGCCGCTTATCGTCTAGGATCGGAAAAAAGCCTGTTTACGTTTAGCGCTCGCACGATCCGTCGTCGCCACGGTACTCAGCGAGCGCTAAACGTAAACAAGTATTTAGTTGAACAACGACTTGGCGCTGATCTTCACCTTGCGTTGATTCGTCAGGCCGGAATCGGTGGTGACGCGCAGCAGGTGCTCGCCGTCTCGGGTTGCGCGCACCTGCCAGGTGACGGGGCTAGGCCGGCCTTCGCGCAGCACCTTTTCAATCGGCTGCGTTTTCTTGGCGGGGTCGATATGTTCCAAACCAGGCGGCAGTTCGAGAGTCGCAGTCTTGGCGGTTGGGTCGGCCACCAGCGCGACGACGGTTAGTTCGCCGCCGGTGAACATGCGCCCGCCCACGGTTAGCGCGAGCTTGCCGCTGCCTCCTACCGTCACGGAGCCGAGGCCGTAGGTGAAGCCCATTTCGCGCGATTCGCCAGGCTTGAGTTCCTTCTTGTCCCAGTACATGACGAAGCACGAATCGCCCCCGAACTTTCCGTCCCCCTTCTCTGGATCTCCGATGAAGGCTACTTTCGGCACTTCATATTGTTTGTAACCACCGAGTTCTTTTCCCGGATACCGCGTCAGCAAAAAACGATCCGGCGCCTCGAACTTGTCGCTAATTTTAAGTCCGATTCTCACGACAGTTCCAGGTTTAGCAATGTCATCGTTCTCCATACACTCGACGAAATCGGGAACCTCTTTGCCCCGGAGATCCTTGAATGTTGTGACGACACTGGTACTGCCGGGAATCGTGAACGGCACATCGTCCTTCCCGCCGATCGAACCGTCGATGAGAATTCGCATGCTAACGGAGTGCGGATTCTTAGACTTGTTGGTTATCTTGTACCGCGCCAGGCACGTGTTGAGCAGACGCTTCTTTTCTTCCCTAATATTCGGATCGGGATCGGAAGGTTCAAGCGTCACAGTTTGTGAGACGTGGATGTCGTCCTTCCTGAAGTTGAATGTTCGTGTTCGCCCGTCACCGAATTGGCCCGCCTTTTTAGAGGTTTTTGCTAGCCAGTCTCCCGCCACATTGTGGCCGAATACTTGTCCAGGCTTATTATCGATCAGCAGCATCACACTATTGCCGCCGCCGTTTTCGTAATAGTTCAACTTGACTTTCGGCGCATCCTTGTCGATCGGATCGATCTTGAAGACGGCGAAGGTCATGTGATCGTCGTCCTCTTTGTCCTTGAGGCCTTCGTTGTGCCGAATCAGGATATGCGGGCGCGTATCGATTTCCTTCATATCGACGACGCCTTCCGTGACGGTCGTGCCGCCGCCGAGGTTACCGGCCTTGGCGAAGAAGAAGTCGTGGATGAGCAGTACCAGGATGACGACAAACAGCATCGCCAGCGGGAGAAGATACAGCATCAGCCGCACGATCAACGGCATGCCCGGTTTCGGCTTCGCGATGTCAGACGACGACCCGCTATCGGTTCGCGATCTCGAAATCGGCGTGGGCGAGGATTCCGTCACCGCGAATGGCGACGGATCGCCACCTCCGGTTGCGGGTTCATCGAACGAGAACGGCGAACCGGACGTTGCCGGCGTTGGCAGCATCATGTTGGGCGTCGGCAGCGGGGCGGGCGCATCGACACCGGAGCGCTTCTTCGGCGTCGATGCCACGTCCTGCTCGATACGGATTTCCGATTCGGACGGTTTCAGCGCGACGCCCGCCTTGCCGCCGACGACCTTGACGGTGATCGGCACGGTTAGCTTTTGCCCGCCGTTGCCGACGAGTTGCAGCACCGTTTCGAGTTTGGGAGGGCAGGGCGAGGGCACGCGAATCGTGATCGGCACAGTGGCGGATTTGCCTGACAGCTTCGTTTGGCCGACTTCGATCCAATCCACGCTGCTGATTGCCCAGCCATAAACGACTTTGCGCTCAGCCGTGGTGATTTCGATCGTCGCTTCGACGGTTTTGCCGACCGCGCCTTGTAGGTCGAGCGACTGTGGGGCGAATTCGACTTTCGGGGCTTTCGCGACGCCAAGCGCTTCAAAGAACTGTTGAATGGCGCCCATGCCGGACATCGTCGGGCCTTGCACGGGATAGGGCCAGCCGTTGCTGGCGTACCATTTCGCGATGGCGCCGCTCTCGAAGGACGGGGCGGCGTCTTTCGGATTCGCCTTGGCTTTCTCGGCGATCTGGCGTGGCGTCGTCGCGCCGGCGAATAGGCCGCCGGCGTAAGGTGTGATCGGCACATCGACCTTGACCGTTACCGTTACCGTGCCGCCGTTGGAATCGACTATCAAGTGTCCTTCGAGCGGCTTTGACCCCGCGCGAAGGTGCTGGCCGCGAACATGAATCGGCATGACGGTATCGCTGCCGAACTGAAACAGCTTCTCGGAGTGGCCCGCGCCGTCGCCGACGGTTAGCCATTTGCAGTCGGAGGTCACCGTGCCGTAAACCAACCGCATGCCGAGGTTGGTCAGGTGCAGTTCGCTGACGCGGTCCTGGCCGATCTTGAGCACGCCGATGTTGATTTCGCTGGGTTCTGCCTGAAGCTTTGGCTCTTGAACCGCCTGCGTCGGGAGTTTGGCGAGCAGTTGATCGAGACCGCGATCGATATCGGGAAACTTCAGAGCTTCTTGGGCCGCCATCGCCAAATCGACACGTCCCAGTCCGCCGAAGAACGAACCGAGAAAGCCTTGTTTGAGCAGGTCAATCGCTTGAGGCCAATGTTGTTGGCATGCGACGGCGAGCTGGTCGAAGTTTCGACAAGCCTGGCCGTTCGGAAACACGAATTGGTTGGGAAACGGCGCCGACCCCGCGTTGATCGGTCCGCCGGCCCGGCCCGCGAGCGCAGCGCCATCGTAAAAGCAGTAGGCAGCTTCATCGGGATTGACGCGTGAGCACTGCGCACAGACCAAGCTCATAGGCGTTATCCTTCGCCGGGTGTTGCGGATGATAGTTGGACACGAACCTCTGATAACGCCGATGCGCCATCAAGAATCCGTGCGGGACTGATGCGTTGTTTTTGTATTACACATCCGGGGATTTGACATGGGCATTCTGCGGCGAAATTTCAGATTGGGGAAAGAACCAAGCGCTCGCGTGGGATGACGCTAGCGCTTGGTTGCGAACGGTACTGCTATCCACTCACCACTACCCTAAACCTTGACACGCATATGCACGGTGCCAATCTGGATTGTCGAACCGGCATACAGATGTTTGGGCTGGCCGGGATAAACGCGCTCGCGATTGACAAACGTGCCGTTTGCACTGTTGAGGTCTTCGACTGTGAGTACGCCCGTGGCGTCATCCCAAACGATCAAGGCGTGCTGGCGCGAGCACCAGACGCGATCTTCGGGTTCCTGAAAGGTTAGATCGACATCGACCGGCTTCTCGTCCGCACGGCCTACGAAATTCTCGCCGGAAAACAGGGTGTACTCGTCGTTGGGTTTGAGGCCTCGCTGAACGACGAGCTTGATCGTGGAACCCGGCGGAATCGGCGTTGGCGCGGCACCTGCTGGAGCGGGCGCAACTGGTGCCGGAGCGGCTGCCACAGGGACCGGGGCCGGCGGCGGGGCCACTGGGATCGGAGGCGCTTCGACGGCGGCGGGAGGCAGTTCGACGACCGCGATGGCAACGACTTCTTCCACCACAATGGCGGCAGCCGGCGCCTCTTCGACAATCGCAACCGCGATTACCTCAGCAGGCTCCTCAATAATGGCGGCCATGATCGGCGCTTCGGCCGTCGCGGCTTCAACTGGCTCTGACGCCACGTTGCTGACATCGGATTTGCACTGTTCACAAAACAGAGCGCCATCCTCATTGTTAAAACTGCAGAAAGGACATTTCACCATGACGACAGTAACCTCCACGTCGAAGGAACCGATGTTTTTTCATCGGTCGTTGCTGGTTTATTGGGATAGGAAAAAATTCGACCACCCGCCCCGGGCGAGCAGTCGAATAACGCTGTTAGTTTTTCGGCGATTCATCCGCCACGCGCGAGGAATCGTCCATCGCAAGCTGTGTCTTCTTTGACACGCGTCCGCCGGTGTTCAGCTCTTGCAGCACCTGCTTGGCGAGCATCGTCTTCTTGGCGGCTCTTGGGCCCATCAGTTGGCCCTTCGCCTCGATCTGCTGTGCAACCTTCTGAACCTCTTCCTTGTTCTCCGTGGCGATCGCTTTTTGCAGATCGTTGTTCAGTTCGAAAATCTGCACTTCGTCGATATGCTTCATGACCTCGGCATTGACATAACCGTGACCAGCCGACGTGTACGACATTTCCAACGGAATCTGCCCCGTCGTTTCGCGCGTGCCCGTGCCCAGATCGTAGGTAACTTCCAGCTGCGCGATCACGAATTTGCCATCGGGTCGTTTCGGCAAACTCAGGTCGAGCACGTAGCGTGAGGACTGATCCCTCTGCAGCGTGCCCAACGGCGCCATGAGGTGTCGATCTTCCGGCTCCGTCGTGGCGATACCCTTGATCTCGGGCACGACCTGACGAACACGTTTGATCTTGACATCTTTCATCGGCCGCAGGTGCATTTCGACGTTCATGAAACCCGCGGCGGCCAGCGTCTCGAATTCTTCGACAAAAATGCGCTCGGCCTCCGACGCCTGGTTGACGTCGATGTAGTACCATTTGCCTTCGCTGATGCGGGCCAAATCTTTGAGGAGATTCGCTTTCCAATCGAGGCCGACGCCCATCATGGTGAGATGGATATGATTCTTGGCGGCGCGCTCGGCAAGCGCTCGGCAGTCCTGCTCGCCCGACGTTTCGCCGTCGGTGAGCACGACGATCTGCGACAACCGACCAGGACCGGCAAGCTTCTCGACCTCGTCGATTGCGAGTTTCATGCCATCGTTCATCGCCGTGCCACCGGGATCAACATCGAACATGTCGATCTTGCGAATGACATCTTCGATTTTGGCGCGCTCGGAGATTTTCGTTGGCGGCAACAACGTCAAGGCGTTGTGCGCGAACGCCACGATGGTCATCGTGTCGTCCGGTTTCAGTTTTTGAATAGCCGCGATGGCCGCGTCCTGCACGCGTTTGAGTCGCGGGATGTTCGTGCCGTCTTCCTCGTACATCGATCCTGATACGTCGAGGACCAACGCCAAATTAAGGCCCATGGGCTTTGACACTTCGCCAAGCCCGGAGGGAATCAGTTTGATGAGCGCATAGCTCGTTGCCGATTCGCCGGCCACAGCGATGCTGTTGCGATGCATCATGCGTTCGACATGAATCTTTGCCGCCATTGTGGTACAACCTCTATGGAAAGAGTGAACGACTCGAAAATACTAATAATCACCTACACCGCTCGCGCGACATCTACCGAATAATAGAAACCGTTACAAATGCCAACCGTCCGTGGAAATGAAAAGGGGAATTCGTCCTGAGGGGATGTCACGTCGCGAAAATCCGTAAAGCCAGTTTTACCATACCGAGGCGCAGACAGCAATAGGCTCTTATTTCATTTTTTCAATAAATCCGTTCCAATCGCTTCGCTTTTGCGAACTATTTACATCTGTGACGATTGTTTTTGGTCCGATTAATTCATCACTATCGAATTATTCGCCCCGCACGGCATAGAAGCCTGTCTCGTGATTCTGCAACCGCGACGTGCCGGCAATCACGCGGCCGTCGCCGGTGAAGAGGTAGCCGGTGAAGTCCTGGATCGCTCGCGGATAGTTGATACGGAAGTTGATCTGATGCGCCGGCGTACTACTGACTTTGCCCGTCACGTCGTATTTCTGTCCGTCCTTGTCCGAGTAGTAAAACCCGGCGACATCACTGTTCTCCAGCACCTTGAGCTTCAACGTACCCGACCGCCGGCCGTCGTCGTACAGCTTGTACTCACCGTTGAAGTAGCGCGGCACGAACTGCGCTCCGACGACCAGCTTATCCGTCTTGGGCGGGTTCGCTTCGGCCAGGTGCTTGGTGACGAGATACATCTCGGCCTTGTCGACGGTTTCGAGGTAATAGTCGTCCTTCGTAATGATCACGCGCAAATCAGCCGAGACGTTTGCGGGCACGACCTGCCCAATATCTAGGTTGAAGCGAAAATCGCCGAACAGCCGCACGTTTTGGCCCGACGCGGTCACCGTCTTCTCTTCGCCTTCGCGGAAGGTGACGTAGCGTTCGATCAACACGATTGGCACGGAGTCCTTCTCTGAGATTTTCTGGCGTGCGGGTTGCACGAGCAGCCTGGCGTAGCGGTTGTCGTTGGTCTTGACGACGATAAATGTGGCGGTGATTCCCGGCAGGGCGCGGCTATTCTGCACCATCAGTTCCGGCGTGAGCTTGGTGATCTTATCCGCCGACTTGGCGCCAGGCACTTTGGCGAGAATTGGATTGGTGTAGTTGTCAAACGCATCCGCTCGCGCAAGAGCGGGAACCGCCAACGCCAGGACCACCATCAAGAACGCACGCAGCACCATGACGAATCTCCCGCGAGGAATAGGAACGGGCCCCGCTCTCATCCTACCGGTTCACGCGGGGCGTTCAATATCGTGCGTTGGGGCGAAGGCGTAATCAAGTGAGGTTCAAGCGTATCAGTCTTGCACAGCAAACGGCGAATCCGGTATAGTAAAAGCGAATGAAATAATCGAGGATTTTGCATGTCAACCGCAACCGCACAACCTGTCACATATGGAAACGTAAGTTCGCTTGCGAAGTTTTCGTTGGAGCGCTATCACCGAATGACGGCGAGTGGCATCCTCACGCCCGATGACAAGGTCGAGTTGCTGGAAAACTATGTGGTACTCAAAATAGCGAGAAATCCACGACATGACAGTACCGTTCAACGGATGTTGCGTCCGCTCCTCTCGCCGCTCCCCGCCGATTGGGACCTGCGAATACAAGGTGCAGTAACGCTCGCCGACAGCGAACCTGAACCGGACTATGCCGTGGTCCGTGGCCGAGCTGTGAACTACGAGAAACGCCATCCTGCCCCTTCGGACATCGGCGCGTTGATCGAAGTCGCCGATTCATCGTTGTTGCGGGATCAGCGTGACAAGACGCGCATCTATGCGAGGGCTGACATCCCCGTGTATTGGATCGTTAATCTCGTCGATCGCCGCATCGAGGTATATTCGCAGCCATCGGGGCCGACCGACTCGCCGTCTTACGCAGTGTGCCAAGTCTACGTGCCCGGCCAGGAGGTACCGCTGGTGCTCGACGGCGCAGTCGCTTGCAGCGTGCCCGTGGATGCGTTGTTGCCGGAGTGAGCAGCTTACGAATGCTTCAGAGCCGGAAGCGACGGTTGGAAGATGTATCGCTCACGTTTCCGGCTCCGTTTGTTTCTCCAGCCTCTCGTCGCACCTCATATTCTCGCGCATTGCTACCGCACCTTCATCAGCACCGATTCCGCAGCGTGCTCGGTGTTCTTGCCTTCGCGCTTTGCCAGGATCACGATCGGGTGGTCCTGCATGGCGACCCACGGCTCGGCGTAAAACGTCACGGTGCGGCGTGTCTCGTTCTCGTTGACGAGGATGCCGTTCAGGCCGATGTCGAGTACGCGAACGCCGTGCGGCATGCCGCGCACTTCGAGCGGCACACGGCCGGCGAAACCTTTGGCGCGTTCGATATGCACGATGAGTTTTGTTTGCTTGCCGGGCTGAATCGTTACCTCTCGCTCGTCGGTCCAGGTGCGAATATCGCCCGGCTCGATGAGTTTCGGACCGGGAATGACGGCCTCGCTTATGACTTTCATACCGTGAATGGTCGCCTCGCCGATGATGCGCGACGGAATCTCGCTCTTCGGACCGGGCGAGTTCACCTTCGCGGTGAGCGCGACAGCAGTGCTGAACGTCCCGGCCTCGATCGTCGTCGCGGGGGCTTCCATGCCACCGGGAAGATCAACAAAACGGACCCGGATCGGGCCATCGTAGCCGTCGATCCGCTCCGCCGTGATCGCAAGCGGCACGGAACCGAAGTTCGACACCGTCGGCGACGCGGGTGCAAAGCGGATATTGAAGCCGGGCTGAGGCGGCCTGACCGTGAGCCGATAGCCGAAGTTCACGCCGCCCATGCCGCGCGCGTCGCTAATACGCACCTTGTACTCGCCGTCAGCGGGTGGATCGAATTGGATGCGCGAATCGCGGCCAAAGCCGGGGCCGCCGTCGTCGTTGCGATAGTTCAGCGTAAACACCGGGAAGCCGTTCGGCGGGAATTTCGTGCCCGGCGGATGCACGTTGACTTTGTACATCGGCAAGCCGTTCGCGTGATGCGTCGGCGTCGTATCGAGGTAGCCGATGCGCTGGCCTTGTGTCGCGAAAAAATTACAGTTGGCATCGGGGTGCGTTGGCATCGCCTGAATCTTCATCAGCTCGTTGCCAACGTAAAGGAAATCGTTGATCGCCAGTTCGCTCCATGTTTCGATGCGGATTTCCGCTTGAGCCGAATCGTGATCGCGAAACGTGACGTTCGTCTTCGCCTGCGAACGCAGTACGGCTCGCGGGACGGGATTGTCCGCCTTATCGAGAATCTCGATCACCGAATCAAGCTTGGACCCGATACGACGAGCGAGCGTTTCGACGACGAGCGGTTGGTCTTTCTTGGCGGCGAAGGTCCAGGTGTGCGCGTCGCCATCCTTCGCGATGACGCCGTTGGCCGTGCTTGGGACCGCGATGGGTTTTGACGAATCAAACGCATCGAAAAATTCACCGACGACGATTTCCGCTTTGCCAAGCGGCGTGCCGAATTTCGAGGTGATGGGGACGACGATCGTGCTGCCCACCTTGGCGTCTTTCGGCACGTTCACCGGCACATTTTGCTGATCAAGAAACACGCCGTGGATGCGGATGAGGTCCTTCGTACCTCGCATTAGGCCGAGCGGATGTATTGCTGTGATGACGGGAATTTCGCCACGATGAAGCTTGTAGTTTAAGTCGCCGCCGCCGCGAAATTCGCGATCTCGCACCGTAATCGAATACGTGCCGGCGGCGTCGAACTTGTAGCCCAGGTGGTTTTTCCCCTCGGCGAGGACCTTGCCCTTCGTATCGGTAAGAATCAGTATTGGCTCGAACTTCACTTTCGGATCACTCACGAGTTTGAAGCCCACCGATTCGCCGTCCTTGACGACGATTGGATGCACGTGTACAGCGCCAGCGCGATCGAGCGTACCCTCTTTCAAGCCCCACGATGAGCGAGGCGGTTCCTGGGGGTAGAACATCACCGACCCACGGGAATCGCTGCGCTCATCCCGAGGCTTGACGGCGGGTCTCTTGGCATCGCCAAACTCGCGCACCACCTTGCCCGTCTTGATGTCGATGATCTGCACGATTCCATCGTAGCGACCGATGATGATCTGCCCGGCGTCCTCGCGCAGGGCCATGCACATGACGGTCTCGGGTTGCTTGTCATACACCTTGCGTTCGACCATTTTCTCGACATCCCACGCCTTGATGACGCGATCCTGGCCGACGGAGTAGAGCGTTTTCGAATCGCCGGAAAACAGCACCTTCTGTACCGGGCCTTCGTGAGCAAAAACCGATTTTAGTAACTTTGCTTCCATAGGTGTTGGTTCGTATACGCGAATACTCTTATCAACGCCCGCCGAGACGAGTCGTTTGCCATCGGGGCTCCACGCGATGGTGTAAAGCCAATCGGTCGCCTCACCGAGCGTGTAAAGCAGTTTGCCAGCCTCGACATCGAAAACCTTCATGGCACGATCGGCGGAGACGGACGCGAGCAATTTGCCGTCGGGACTGAACGCCAGCCCATAGACGGCGTCGCTGTGTTCTTTGAGGATGTGCAAACGCTTTAAATTGTAGATTTGCTTGGAGGCACGCCAGTCCATTATGTGGATTTCCGTGTCGTAGCTTGCAGAGGCGAGCCAACGGCCTGTTGGGTCAAACGCCAAATCGAGAATGCCGTCCTGATGGCCTGGTAGGATGTTATTGAGTAGGATGCCGCCTTGATCGATCAAAGCGTTCCCAAGACGGCCAGATTCGCTCCTCGCCGCTACTTTGGTCCCGGATTTCGGATGCTCGACATAGGCAGTAATAATGCCAAGCCCCGCGCTGAGGTAGCCTTTTGAATCGCCGTTTTCGGGATTGATGAATTCACGCTGGCCGTTTCGGGCAACGTGGATTTGTTTGTGTTTCGCCGAGTATAAGATGGCCGTCACCGGGGCCAACCCGCCAGCCTTCGCCTTGATCACCGGCAACTCTACCTTCACCAACGCCGCATCATCCTTCGCCCCCGCCGCCACCCATGCGCGCAACACTTGAACCTCCGCTTTCGTCGGTTGAAGTTTCGCCTTCGCGGGCGGCATGATCGGTTTTTGCTTGTGCTCGGTTAACAGCACGAGCTTGCTCTCGTCAGGTTTGCCGGCGATGACGACGGCGCCGATATCGCTGCCTGTCATCATCGCCTTGTGCGATTCCAGATCGAGCGTGCCTTTCTGCGTCTTCGCGTTGTGGCACTCCAGACAATATTTCGCCAGTAGCGGACGAATGTCCTTCGCGTAGCTCGGCGATTGAGCGGCGGCGGGAAGAACGTATGTAATCAGAATTGATACAGAGAGGATGATGCGATTCATTCGTCACCTGGAAAACCGGTGGTCGTCGTTTAGCGCCCGCGCGGGCGCTAAACGAATCCATTATTTATCGATTAAACAAAAACTCGCGGCTTGTCAGCACCGACCAGAACAAATCCTCGATCGCCTCTCGACGCGACACCTGTGGATCGTTCGCGGCCTCCGCCAATAATTTGCGAAAGCGTGCAAACTCGGCATCGGTCGGAATGCGTGACAGTGCCAGCACGTACACGCGGCGAATCGCATCGTCGTCGTTGACCTTCTCCGTGACCCATTCCTCGACGCGCGATTTCTTGTTGCGAAGCTTGTCGTTCAGCGTCTGCCCGTTGTTGAGATGCAGCGCCTGCGTGACGCTCGATTCTTGCCCGCGTTCGCAGGCGCAGGTTTGGCCTCGCTCAGGCCGGCCGAATGCGTCGAGAAACTGAGAAACAAGCTGCGTGTCGGGAAGCTGCAGCGCCCGCGTGCCGAGCGGATAGTCGGGCGTCGCTGTGGCCCCGCCTGATGAGCCGACGGCCACCTTGCTAAACTCCGTGGGAATCTTGGCGATGTCGCTGTAGGCGTCGAGCACGACCTCCGCGGGAAGCCGGCGAATGATGTAGCGCGAGTAGAAGCGGTCGTCATCCTTGTTGCCCGCGACCGCCGACGACGAACGCTGGTAAGCGGCTGATAGCATGATGGTTCGTACAAGCTTTTTCGTATCGTATTTGTTCTTAGCGAAATCTCGCGCCAACGCATCGAGCAGTTCTTCATTGCTCGAAGGATTCGTTTGGCGGAGATCGTCCTCGGCCTCGACCAAGCCGCGACCCATGAAGTTGCGCCAGATGCGATTGACGAGAGCCTTGGCGAAGTAGGGGTTGTCTGGCGCCGTCAGCCAATCGGCGAAATATTCGCGGCGATCCTTGCCCGGTGCGATCGGCTTGCCATCGAGCGGCGTAGGCGGCATGGCGATGCCTCGGCGTGGGTGTAGGATGTCGCCCTGGCCAGCGGATTGTACGCTGAACTCCCCCGTGCGATCGCCGTTCTTGATGGCGACCTGCGCGAAAAGATTCGCCAGGCTCCAGTATTGATCCTGCGTCCACTTTTCCATCGGATGATTATGGCAGCGGCAGCAAGTAATCGACATGCCCAGGAACGTCACTGCCGTCGATTCGGTCAGATCGGTGATGTCTTTATGGAGCAGAAAATAGTTGACCTGCCCGTTTCGCAAATTGTTGCCGCGAGCCGTGAGTATCTCACGCGCAAACTGATCCCACGGCGTGTTCGCCGCCACGCTCTGCCGAACAAAATGAGCAAACGACCGCATGGCGGGTTGCGGCAATTTGCGGCTGGAGATCAACAGCAGGTCGGCCCATTTGTAGCTCCAGTAATCCACATACTCGGGCCGTTCGAGCAGGGCGTCGATGAGCCGAGCACGCCGATCAGGGCGTGTGTCCTGCGTGAATTTCCGTACTTCCTCGGGAGTAGGCAAAACGCCTATCGCGTCGAGGTGCGCCCGCCGAATAAACTCGTGGTCCGAACACTGCGGCGAGGGCGGCAGCTTGATCGCTTCGAGCTTCTTGAGGACAAGCGTGTCGATGAAATTGTGCCGCGGCGATGTGGCGAAAACCTTAGAGTGAATGTCGTTGGCGAACGGCGAGGCCACGCGCACCAGCGCCACTTGATTGCCGAACAGCACGACGATCGCCGCCTCGCCGTGGCCTGTGACCTTGACGGCGCCAAGATCATCAACGCCGGCGACGAGGTCCTCGGTACTTGAATATTTCGCGAGGCGTGTGACATCCTCGCTACGGCCATCGGAGTACCAGGCACGCACGATCACTTGCAGTGTATCTTTCGGCTCCAACACGGCATTCGGCGGAAACGCCTCTATACGCGTCAGCTTCGTGTCTTGTGTGGCGATGCCAGGTGCTCCGTTCGCAATCCAGTTTGCAAGCATGCTGAACTCGGGCGATTTGACCTCGAGCTTCATGCCGCCGCCATGAGGAAGAGCGAGCGTCGGCTTGAGCAGAAACAAACTGCGTGCCGGCTCCTGGCGATTGACGCGTCGAGCGTTGGCCTGGCGCGTGAGCACGAAATGATCGGTGTCGGGATCATAGCCACGCAGCGACAGCTTCAACCCGCCCTTGCCCGCGAGCGCGCCATGGCATGCACCGGAGTTGCAGCCGAGTCGCGTCAATATGGGAATGACATGAATGGCAAAGCTGACATCGTGTGGCTTTTTCGTGTTCTGGACTTTGACTTTGACGATCGCGAATTCGCCGTCCTGCTCGGTGGTGACGACGGTCTCGCCATCGCCGACAGCATGAAGGACGCCAGCGGCATCGACGCGAACGATTTTGGGATTCGCCGAGATGAGATCGGCGTTGACGGTGCCATCGCCGACGATGTCGTTGCCGCGCTTTAGTAACACGATCACGCGCTGCGTGGCGCCGGGACCGTCGAGCGTGACGGCGGCGGGTTGGATTTCAATGGTTTGGCTTGTGCATGCGGACAGAGTGCAAGCCATGAGGAAAGCAGGCAACATATATTCAACTCGGATGTGAGGTTCAGTTCAATGGGTCAATGATTTCGATTCCGCCACTTGCGGCTTAGCGCTCGCAAGGTGCCGCGCGAGCGCTAAGCCGCAAGCGGAATGCAGGTCAGAACAACTCGCGGATCGCCTGTACGCCGAAATCGACGAGCGGGATGGGGCGGTTCTGCGGGCCGGGCAGCTCGCGGTGGACGTCGAGGCCGAGGCCGCGGTAGAGCGTCGCCGCGACTTCGCCGCTGGTGACGGGGCGCGACTTCGGGCGATAGCCGAGTTCGTCGGACTCGCCGATGACGCGACCGCCACGGATTGGCCCGCCACCCATAAGAATCGTCCACACGCCCGGATGATGATCGCGACCGCCAGCCGGGTTGATTTTCGGCGTGCGGCCAAACTCGCCCATCGCCGTGACGATTGTGTTCGAGTATAGGCCGCGATTCGTCAGGTCTTCGAGCAATGCGGAGTACGCCTGGTCGAAATTCGGCACGACCTCGCGCGACATCTGCGCGATGTTGGTAAACGGCCGCGAGCCGTGAATGTCCCAGGTCACTTCGTCGAAGACTGTCTCGAACATATTGACGGTGACGAAGCGCACGCCGCGTTCGATCAGGCGCCGCGCGAGCAGGCAGCTTTGCCCAAAGCGGGTACGGCCATAGCGATCACGTACGGAGGCTGGTTCCTGATCGAGGTTGAAGGCTTCGCGTGCCCGTGGACTCGACATGAGCCGATAGGCGAGCTGAAAGTTGCCGTCGAGTTGTCGCGCTTGCGAGTTATTCTCAAACGATTGCATGGCGCCATCGACGGCGTCGCGCATACGTTGCCGGCGGTCGGCGCGGACCGCCGAGATGTATGCCGGCGGCAGCAGGTCGGGCACTTGAAAGTTCGGCACGGCGGGATCGGCGTTCAGGATAAACGGGTCGTGTGGCCGGCCCAGGTAGCCCGCCGTGTGGCCGTGCGGCAGGTTCCCACCCGTGCGGCCGATCGGTCGCGGCACGAGCACATGCGGCGGCATGTCGTCACGCGCACCTTTGACGTAGCCGAGCACGCAGCCGATGTGCGGATGCTCGATCCCGCCGGCGAACAGGCGACCGGTCTGCATCATCTGATAACCGGTGTCGTGCACCGCCGTCGCCGTGTGATAGACCGAGCGGATTAGCGAAAACTTGTCGGCATGCCGAGCCATGCGTGGGAAGATTTCGCTGATCTGCATGCCGTTGACGTTGGTCGCCGTCGGACGAAACGGGCCGCGAATTTCCTCCGGCGCGTTCGGCTTCGGATCCCATGTGTCGATATGGCTCGGCCCGCCGACGAGGAACAGCATGATGCAATTCGTGTCGCGGGTCGCTTGGCCGGTTTGTTGTGCTTGCAGGTAATCGTTGAGCGTGAGGCCGAGTGTCGTGATCGCGCCGGCGTGGAGAAAATCGCGGCGAGTGACACCATCGCAAAAGTGTGCAGGTTTCTGTGCGTCGAATCGAAGCATTTTTGTTGCTCCCTATGAATTTCGATTGCGTATAACGATCATTATAGCAAATTCAGACGTTTAGCCGTTCGCCTTTGGCGAGCGAGCACTTCTATCTATCGGGAGCCAGTCCATGGGTAACATTTCCGGATTGTCGGCGGCGATTATTGTCATCGCCAGCACCGCGATGTCGGCATCAGCGCAACCGCCCGATGTGACGGATGCGGTCGGCGCTGTCCGCAAGCACATCGACGCGATGCAGTTCGGCAAAGACGCCGGCGAAGTCGTCGCGCAGTCCGCACTCGCAGTCAAGAAGACCTTCCCCGCACATGTAGTGGTACTCGCGCGGTTCCGCCAGTTTCCGGTCGCGCGGATCATGCCGGAGGGGTTGCAATCGTCGAACATTTTCGCCGTGACCAAGGACGGCAAGATTGAACATCTGAGAGACGCGAAGACGCTGGAGAAATTCTTCCGCACGCACGACAAGATGGCCGATGACGCTTCCGTCAAGCGTACTCTTGCCGCGTGGTTGACGCTATCGCAAGAATTCCGCCAGGACGGCATGTTCAAATTTGAAGTCATGGAAAAAGAGTTCATCGTAAAGGACGGCAAGGCGATAGGCAGGGCCGTCGTTATGCAGGGCGGCAACGGTGAATTAAGAGCAGAACTGACGATCGGCAAGGACGGCGTTCTCGCCAGCGCGACGGAGAAGGCCGCCATCCGCCCAGGCCCGCGGCCGATCTGCCAGGCGACGAAGCTGCTCGACCCCGACCCGATTGTGCGTCGCATGGCCGAGCAGGACCTGCTCATCATGGGGCTGGCGGCGCGCGAATATTTGCTGGAACAGCGTGGCCGCGCCAACGGCGACTTGCGTCAGGCCATCGACGGTCTGTGGGAACGCATTCAGAAAAACGGGTGGTAAGGATCGGTTCATCCCATCTTCTTGTATTCCGCTTGGGGCTTAGCGCTCGGAGCATCCCGCGCGAGCGCTAAGCCGCAAGCGGGGATCACGGTACCGACCTCACGAATCGAGAGCGCTATGTCATTCCTCCTATTGAACGAAAGTAACGTGCGGCAACTTCTCACGATGGACGCCGCCATTGACGCAGTCGATGGCGTACTACGTGCGGCAGCATTGGAGGAGGCCCAGAATATTCCCCGCGCTCGCAGCCAGACCGATCGCGTCATGCTGCATGTGATGTCCGGCGCCGCCAAAGGATCAAACGCGCTCGGCTACAAAGCGTACACGACAACGCGCTCCGGCGGGCAATTTCACGTCGGCCTCTTCGACGGCAAAACGGGTGAACTCGCGGCGCTCATTCAAGCCGACTGGCTGGGCCAAGTTCGCACCGGAGCGGCCAGCGGCGTGGCGACCCGCGCTCTCGCACGACCCGATTCTTCGACCGTCGGCTTGTTCGGCGCTGGCAAGCAGGCACGCACGCAACTTCTCGCCGTTTGCCGTGTGCGAACGATTCGTGCGATTCGCGTCTATTCGCGTCATCCCGATGCGTGTCGAGCCTTCTGCGAGGAAATGACTCCGTTATGCAACTGTCCCGTCGAACCCGCGCAGCGCCCCGAAGACGCGGCACGCAACATGGACATCGTCATCACGGCAACGAGCAGCCGCGACCCGGTGCTGCTCGGCGATTGGCTTTCGGAGGGGACGCACCTCAATATCATCGGCTCGAATTTCTGGTCGAAAGCGGAGATCGACGTGCGAACCGTTGAACGGGCCAGTCTCATCGCGGTCGATGACAAAGACCAAGCCCACATCGAAGCCGGCGATTTCCGTGCCGCTATCGATCAGAAGATTCTGCAATGGGCTGATGTGCACAAACTCGGCGATATTCTTGTCGAACGCATTCCGGGACAAACGTCGCCGAGCGATATCACGCTGTTCAAATCGTTGGGTCTGGCGATCGAGGATGTGGCGACGGCGGCGCACCTTGTTACAATCGCGAAGGAGAAAAATGTGGGGCGCTGGATCGATTGGTGACATGTCAGAGTCGCGCACGAAGTAAGCGGTTAGAATCTGCAATCGCAGTAAATTCTAACCGCTTACTTCGTGCGCGGCTCTGACACAATTGCAAGCGATCAACGCATCGCTACTTGCACGCAACCTCAATCACAAAATACCCCTTGAATCGCGGGCACGGGCACACGTCGTACAACCGGCCAAGGAACACGCCCGGCGAGACCTCGCGAAGTTCGTCGCGCGTGTTACCGAAAACCGGCGCGCCGCGCGGGTACGTGGCGACAATGCATGGCTTGCCATCGTGCTGGCTGGGGCCGATCTCGGCATGCCCGGAGACCGCCTTGAAGCCAGGCCATTGGTTGATGAAATCGCCAGCCGGGTCGAAGTGTTTGCCTTTCCACGCCGCGCTGGACAGCGAGGCCTTTAGCTTCGGAAACCGCGCGTCAGTCATCAGTATGACTTGGCCCTTCATGAAACCTGTCGGGATTTGGCTCACCGATGCTTTTTCGAACAACCGATCCAGGTCGCAGACACTCATCCGCTTGAGTTGTGCGGGCGTCAGGCACGCCTGTGGTTCGTTGGCTATACTCGATGCCGGTATCAAAACAACGCAAAGCGAGGCCGCCATGAAAACAAGGCTGCGAGATGAAAACATTGGAAGGCAACTCATAAGACTATTGTGAAAGCAAAATATTGAAAATCGAAACACTGCACTATATCATGGGCCATGTGGCCCGGAAGTAAAATCCTATTTCTCCGAAAGGAAACTCATGCGACTCGCAAAAGGTCTAACGATGGCGGTTCTCCTCGTCGTGCCGATTATGCTGGTGGCAGGGGAGCCAGGGAAATTGCGTGAGATCGATGTAAAGGGCGTGAAAGTCGCCGCGCCGAAGAAAAACCCATTCATGCCGACGATCATCACGAACGCCGAGGAACTTAAGAAAGCGATTCCCGACGCTGAAGAAACGATTCAAAAACAGCTCGATTTCGCGAAGGACAAGCTCGTTCTCTTCACCTGGTCCGGCTCGGGCGGCGACAAACTTACCGCCACGCTGAGCGAAGACGGCAAAATCGCGACCTTCACGCGCAAGCTCGGCCTGACGCGCGACCTGCGCATGCACATGCGGCTATTCGCGATTCCGGTGACTGCGGAATTCAAAGTCACGATTGGGAAATGATCGGCGATAGAATTTGCCGCTTGCGGCTTAGCGATCACAAGTCGCCGGGCGAGCGCTAAGCCGCAAGCGGTAGAACGAAATCGGGAATTTCACGGCGTCGCCGGCTGGGTCCATGCCACCTCGACATCGCCTTTTTGATACGGGTTCGGGTGCAGCTTGGTTGAGATCACTTTGGCACGCACGTACAACTCGTTGCCCGTCAAACGATAGCTCGGTTCCAGCGAATCGCTCTCAGCGACGACTTTGCCCAGGTCCGTGTTATAGTCGCGCGTCACGTCGAGTTGCTTGCCGTCCTTGTCGGTCTTCGGCGTCGATGCGAGCGATGTGTCCTTCATCGTGGCGATGAACTGCGTTTTGTATGTCACGCCCTCCTCCGCCTGAATCGCTAGCGAAAGCTCCTTTGTCGATCGCTTGACGTGCTTCAGCACGACGCCGGTCGAGCCATAAAAATCGCCGGCGTCCATCGCCTTGCACATCGATTCCGCGGTGAGGAACGGCGCCTGCACCATGATCCACCCGCGGCCCGGATTGGTCTTGCCGATGCCGTAGCTGTGGTATTCATGCGCATCATCGGTCACCATGCCGTAGACGATTGGCAGCTTTTCTTTTCCCAGACGCAGGGCGAGCACGATGTCCCACATTTTCTCGCAGCCGACATGCGTGGCATCGCCGTAGTTCTTGACGCCCGGATGACCGTTGAATATCTCGAAGAAGCGCAACTCCTCGCTGAGCATGTCCTCGGCCTTCACGCCCCAGACGAAGTTGGGGTGATTGAGAAAGGCGATCGTACGCAGCCCCTTCTTCTTTTGCTGTTCTCGAACGGCACGCAGGTTGACGACGATCGTTTCGGACACGCTTTTTCCATCAGCGGGTAGGATGACATCGCGCAGGTTGATTGCGTTCATGTGTACCGGGTTCTTGGCATACTTGTGGGTGATCTCCTCGCCGGGGATCAGCAGGAATTTCCCCGCCTCTTCCAAGGTGCTGCGGAACTCCGCCAGCGGCTTGAGGCGAACTTGCTCGGTTTTCGCATCCTTCACGCGGCGTTCGACCCAGGCGGACCCGAAGCGATCAACGTACTTTTTGACGGCGACATCGCGATTGGTTTTCGCGGATTTGACATCGATCCAGCGTTCGCCTTCGGACAGAACATTGTGATCGGACAGCGTCAGGAAGTGATACCCGTGCTGCTTGTACCAGTCGGCGATCATTTCGGGGAAGTCGTTGCCATCGCTCCACAGCGAATGCGTATGCAGGTTGCCTTTCCAGTAGATAGGACCGGCGGCGGCTTTGAAAAGCGGCTCCGTTTTCGAGGGGCTCGGCTGCGAACCGGCCAGCTGCCAGCCAACCGCGAGCGAAACACAGGCGATGCTTAAAAGTGCCGCGAGGAGAGTGCGAAGTCGTTTCGGCATAGCGAAGTTCCGAGAAGGGGTGTGTGGCGGAAGCGAGCGAGATGTCAATACCGTATGCCGGTGAATGCGATCGACAAGCCAATTGGTCTGATTGCCGACGGTGAATTCGTCAAACATTTTTGCTTGGTAATGTCGAATCGATCGCCGGTGGTGTAAAATGCTGCTAGGACCTTATAACATGGACACAGAAAAAACCTACGATCTCGAACTTGCGCAACGGTTGTTTCGTGAGTATTTCGCCATATGTTTTTGGCACATGAAGCCGGACCTTTTCGTGAGACAGGTAGATGTCCCGGCGATCCTGAAGGGCATGCGAACCTATGGTGGTAGACGCGGATGGTTCGCCGCCGCCACGCTTGCGGAGACGGCGGAGGGGGAACGGGTATGCCGTTAAACGAGATTCAAAAACATGTACTTGCCGTGCTACGCCACAAGCGTTGGTCCGAGAGCCATGTTGCTGGAGACGTATTAATCAATCGCGACGATCCGAGTCCGAGATTCTCCTCAGACATCGATTTTTTTCACGATCGACCTGAGATCGTACAACGATTCCTACTTGCACCTTGGAGCAATCCTCTGGGCGGCGTGCGATAAAGATAAGGGATTCACGCCGGATTCGTTACTCTGTTTCGCAAGAAAGCACATGCGATTTCGCGAGGATGCGTTGATTCGCGAAAGACTTGCGTCGCCGCTTTCATTAGTGGAAATAAAGTCCCGCTGGCTCGCCGCCGCCGATTCAGCGGAAGCGATGATCGCGCGGTTGCCGCCTCGTGAGATCGGCTTCCTCTACCTGAAATGCGTCAGGCATGCCGATCACGCCTGATCCAGAAAAACCGGAATTCTCGCAACTCATTCGCCATTACGGTTCGGTGGGCGGATCATTGCCAGCGATAACCCCCCTCACTTCTTCGGAGTCCCGTTAATGCACACAACCGAAATCGCGACGCTCGGCGGCGGCTGCTTCTGGTGTCTCGAAGCGGTCCTCGAACAGCTTCGCGGCGTTACGAAAGCCGAGTCGGGCTACACCGGCGGCGAGACGGCCAACCCCACCTATAAGCAAGTTTGCACTGGCGAATCAGGCCATGCCGAGGTCGTGCGCGTCAGCTTCGATCCGACGGTAATCTCCTTCCGCGAAATCCTGGAGTGCTTTTTTGCATTCCATGACCCAACCACGTTGAATCGCCAAGGTGCGGATGCCGGCACGCAATACCGCTCGGCGATTTTCTATCATTCCGATGAGCAAAAACAGACTGCGGAGGCCGTCATCGCCGACCTCACCGGCCAAAAAATATGGGACCGCTCGATCGTGACGGAGATCACACCTGCGGATACGTTCCATCGCGCGGAGGAATATCACCAGGGCTATTTCCGAAGCAATCCGTATCAGCCGTACTGCTTGGCGGTGGTGGCGCCGAAAGTCGTGAAACTCCGCAAGTATTTCGCGGAGAAGCTGAAGGAATGAAACAACCGACAAAAGTCGCGTTACGAGCCGGAAGCGTAAGCGACGGGCTGGAGAAATCCGTCGCTTACGCTTCCGGCTCGTAAAGCGACTTTTTTCGGGCGTGTCAGGATTGAATTCCCTGTTGAACTAAAATAGAAATGTCCGGTCATAACGCAATAGAAATGTCCTCTTTCGCCCTTGGGCAAGGAGGACAGCTATGAGCGTGCAACAAAAGGACCGGATCGAGATGAGCCAGCAAGAACGTGATCGACTGAAGGTGCTGCAT